>JAYTUQ010000030.1:0-2930 GCA_043744455.1 Saprospiraceae bacterium
AAAGCTGTTTTGCAAGACCTTAAAGGTTTGTGGATTTTGACAACAGAAAATAACGCAAAAGCGCCACAACTGTATAAAGAGGCTGCGTCAAAAATCAATACGCAAGAGTATGAATTGCTGATGACGGTGCGCGATAAAGGCGATAATGTCCGCTTTTGGACGAAGGAAGCGAACGGTATTATCAATGAATTGCTGATGTTGGTCGGTGAACCCAATGAATTTACGCTGATTAGTTTTGTCGGCAAAATTGACCTTGATAAGATTTCTAAATTGGCGAATAAAGTGGACATAAATGGCATAGACCACTTGAAATCGGTGAAGAAAAAGAATGAGTAATGAATGATGAATGATGAATGTGTTGCATATTCATCATTCATCATTAAAATATTTTAAAAAAACAATCTAAAAAATTTAGGGTAATGAAAAAACTCTTATTATTTGCGATTATCTTATTGACAGTCAATCAATTAGCACACACACAAACGGAAAGTATCGACCGCTTTGTACGGAAATATAAACGTGCTGCTACGGGCGAAAAAGTAGATATCACTGTTCCAGGTTGGCTTGTTCGCTTCGGCATGAACTTCATGGACAAAGACGACCTTGAAGGTGTTGATATTCAAGCGATTGCGCGAAAAGTCAGTGAAATCCGCGTTGTTTCTATCGAAGGCGGCGAGAAAGTAGCCTTTTCTGATTTTCAGAAATTGATTGAAGATGCTAAATCTGAAAACTTTGAGGAACTCATGAATGTCCGCAGCGATGGCGACAATGTGCACATTATGATGCGTGAAAAGAAGGGGTTTATCCGGGATGTGTTCATCATGGTTCAAGAAAACAGCGGTGAATTTGTGTTGGTGAATATTGGCGGCAAGTTCACGATGGATGACATAAACCGTGCGATTCAAGATGTGGATGTGAAGAAGAAACGGTCGAAGAAGGAACGGGTTACGGAAAGTTACTAATTTATCTTGAATTTAAAATAGTGAAAATCAATATTTTATGACTTATTTTTCTGATTATAACATTTCATTTAGGTCAAAAAGTGGGTTTTATACTGAGGGGGGTAAAAGGCAGCGGTTTCGCCTTTTACCCCTTATTTTTTTCTCTATTTCTTCAAAACTAGGGTTAAGTTTGCGTTTGTTTCTCTCATAAAGACTTTTTATCTTTGTGAAATTACTCAATTAAAATATTAAAAATGACGACAATAATCGCTCAATTTGATGATGCGACGAAACTTGAAAAAGTAATTGCTTTGTTCATAAAGATGAAAATACCGTTTCAATCTAAGCCATCAGAATCGTCTGAAACAGATGACATTGTTTGGGATTGGTCAGATGTTGATGATGTTGAATTTTCAAAATTCGCTATTTCGCAGGTTACTGACGATTGGGATCATCCTGATAATGATCATTGGGATACTTATTAGAACCAAATTCACAAATGTTAACAATTGATAATGACTTTTTGTCTATGCCGCTATTAAAGCCATCTGAAGTACGCTGCAACAATTTACTAACTGTTTCTGAAAAAATAATTATAAAAAAAATAACAACACTTGAAAAAAGTAAAATAAAAGAGCTTTGTGAAAAGATTATACTCAATTTTGATGTTCTTTAAATTTACAAAGAATCTTTCCACTTGAAATACTATGACAAAACCAATTCTGCACAAAACAGCCAACCAACCGCAAGCCTTTTTATGGCTTCTTATATTAATCCTTGTGCCGTTTTTGTTTTATTTCAAAATGCAAATTGATGGTTATTTTTATACAAAAAACCAATGTGATGAACCGCGTCGGCGTGCATGGTCATCCTTTGATGTGTCGATTCCCCCAGGTTATGAGGTGCATGGCATAGATGTGAGTCATTATTCATGCAAAATAGATTGGGAAGAAGTCAAAAAGATGAACTCGAATGGGATTCGGGTGCATTTTGCGTACATGCGGGCAACGCGTGGTTTAGATTTGGTGGATTATCAGTTTTCCGAAAGTTGGCAAACAGCGCAAGAGGCGCATATACTGAGGGGGGCATATCATTTTTATATGTTTAGAGACAATCCTGTTGACCAAGCGCGTTTTTTTCTATCACATGTACCCATTGAAAGAGGTGATTTACCGCCTGTTTTGGACATAGAAGACGATATGGATGTGAACGATAGAAAACTAAAGCGTGAGGATGTTTTGAAAGGTATTGCCGCTTGGTTGTATATTGTTGAAAAACAAACGGGTGTGCGCCCGATGATTTATACAAATTTAGACTACTACAAATATTATATTGCTGGTAATTTTCCTACTTATTCGATTTGGATTGCCAGTTATAAAAGTAAAGGCAGGGTGGTTTTACCGGACAATCGGCAATGGTCTTTTTGGCAATTTAGCGACCAAGCGCGGTGCAATGGTATCAGTGAACGCATAGATTTGAACGTATTTGGGGGTACGATTGAGCAACTTTACGCATTGCGCAAAAAATAAAAAGCCATCTTGAAAGAATCAAGACGGCTTTTTTATGATGTTTTTTTAATAAAAAACTATGCTTCAACTGTTTCTTCAGCCGCTACTTCTTGAGTAACTGCAACGGGAGGAGCATCAGCCGAAACGATTTCCACAGTGACAGAAGCCGCCACTTCTTTGTGTAGATTGATTGTAGCGATGTGGGTACCCAATTCTTTTATCACCTCAATAGCAACTCTTTTGCGTTCAATTGTAACGCCGAGTTGTGCTGAAATAGCCGCAGCAATTTGAGCCGCATCAACTGAACCGAACAACTTGCCAGAAGAACCAGCTTTGGCAACGATGGTAATCGTTTTGCCATTCAATTGAGCAGCAGTCGTGTGATATTCGTCGAGACGAAGAGATTCTTTTTTATCTAATGCGCGATTGATAGCAGCATATTTACGGCGATTAGAATCGTTTGCAACGAGAGCTAAGCCAT
>JAYTUQ010000031.1:0-11478 GCA_043744455.1 Saprospiraceae bacterium
AAAAAGATTCACCTTTAATATGACTAATTTTGAACACTTTAGAGCAAGATGTTTTGCGTTCAAAAATTAGTTGCCGCTAAAATTGTCACAGAGCCTAAATTAAAATCAAATTAAAAATCAATATGGATATATATATGCGTATTTGCAAAATACATAAGCTGATTGGTAAATTTTTATGTTGCACACATTTCTAAAATATTACTCTATTTTAGAATAGAATCAGACAGCATTTGTCGTGATTTACTGAGGAGAATAAAATTTTAAAAAAATATATTAATCCAATAATTTTTTAAAATTTAAAAAATAAGACATTATATTTTAAATAAACTTTGTTTTATAGAATAATATTAGTATTTTTGAAACAAATGCTTAATAAAAAATTAAGCATTTCACCTCATGGACAACACGGTAAAACCACTTTTTCATCCACAATTAAACAATTTTAATAATGGTAAATAGTATATTAGGTCTAGGTAAATGGGTATTCGCCATACCTTTTGCAGTCTTTGGCATCTTGCATATTATCAATGCCAATCAAATGGCAGGTATGGTACCCGCGTATCTTTCAGGCGGTGCATTATGGGTTTATTTGACTGGTTTTGCACAATTAGCTTTTGCTACAAGTGTTGTTATTGGTAAATATGACAAGTTAGCGGCGGTCTTGTGTGCTTTAATGTTGCTCATTTTCATATTGACCCTACACTTACCGGGTCTTAGCAATCTTGAAATGTCAAAATTAGCCATGACCAATGTGCTAAAAGACCTTGGTTTGATTGGCGGTGCTATGATGTATGCCAGTCGTTTTGCTAATGATAAAAGTGTTATTGGCTAATTAGAAATGATATAATTATAAAAAAAAAGGCGTTACGACTGTATGAATCGTAACGCTTTTTCTTATAATTGATTGAAAATCAATAATTTACTTACCGCCTTTCAATGTTTTGAAATACTCTTCAACCAAATTTTTATAATATGGCTTTAAGTTCGGTGACACTTTTTGATATTGCTCGATTTCTGCTTGCCGTTTTTTTATGTATTCTTTCAAAGCAGGGGGCATGTCATTTTGCTGTTCACGTGCCGCATTGGATTTACGTTCTTCGTCCTCTTTACGTTCGCGTTCTGCTTTTTCAGATTCTAACAGACGGGTTAAAATTTGGTCTTGCCGCTGAATTGTTTGATTGTTCAAGGTTTTATTGACCAATTCAGTTTCCGTTTTTTCCATGTCGTCAATCATATCTTGCAGCCCTTTATCGCCTTTACCGCGTTCTTGCAGCTCTTTTTGCTTCTTTTTCAAGGCTTCGCGCACAGCGGCTTGACGAGCCGCCATTTGAGCAAATTCCTTGCTCATACCTGCACCACCTCTGCCACCTCCGCCTTTTTTCATCTGTTCGAGTTGTTTTTTCAAGTCCTCATTGAGTCCTTTTTGTCCCTCGCTCATCTTATCTTTCGGCTTGCCGCTTTTCCCACTTCCATCGCCACCAGGCTTCGGACATGAACCACTTCCAGGCATATTACTCATTTGATTTTGCATATTTTGCATTGCTTCTGAAAGCATAAGCGCGAGGTCGTTTACATCTTTCATCGTGCGTTGTTGCAAGTCCTGTCCTTCGTACTTTTTGCGGTCTTCGAGCTTGTCCATAGCTGAAGACATATTCTGCTTGATATCTGTCACTTTTCCAGTAACAAAAGTCTGAATAGCCGCTTGACGTGTTGCCAACGCCTGTAAAGAATCTTCAATAAGCCCAAAATCACCTTGCAATTTTTTCTGTTGTTGCGTCAATTTGACATAACGTGGTGTATTTTCTGCCGTAGGTCCAAAATCTTTCATCACTTGCTCTTGGTCAAAAGACAAGGCGACAAGGTTTTCCAATAATTGACGAATGGCACGCATATCCTCTTCGATTTTCTCTTTATCGTCTTGCTGTTGCGCCATTTTCATCTTGTTGGCTTTATTTTTCATCTTGTTGGCAGCCGATTTTTGTTTTTTCGATGCCTTAGAATTCTCTTTTTTATCTAACTGTTCTTTACTATCTTCTTGTTCTTTTTGAATCTCTTTATCTTCTTGTTTCGTAT
The DNA here is from genome assembly GCA_043744455.1 of Saprospiraceae bacterium. Lineage (GTDB taxonomy): Bacteria > Bacteroidota > Bacteroidia > Chitinophagales > Saprospiraceae > JAAFJT01. Next base: position 2,074 of record JAYTUQ010000031.1, read on the forward strand.
CGGGCATATCTTGTTTGCGCTTCAACTCTTCGTTCTTTTTCTCCATCTCATCTTGCTTCTTCTCCAACTCATCGAACTCTTTATTGAGTTTTTCTTGCTCTTTTTTCAGTTCTTCTTGATCTTTTTTAGACCCCTCAGTATCCGCACTCAATTTATCCTGTTTTTCAGCCAATTCTTCAAGTTTATCAATTTGGTCCTGCATCATACTTTCGACTTCCAATTGCTTAAACAGCTCCTCCATGCGTTCCAACTCCTTCTGCATTTCCTCGTTAGAGAATTTCATATCCTCCATTTTTTCAAGTGCTTGGTCTTTATCTAATTTTTGCATCAACTCCTCGATTTGTTTCAATAAATCCTTCATTTCAGGATTTTTCAACTCCTCAAACATCTTTTGAAGCTGCTCTTGTTTCTGCATTAAGGACTCATCTTGCTTGTTGAGTTCCTGTTCTTGCTTCATATTTTCTTCAAAATTCTTCTTCGCTTCATCAATTTGCTTCTCCATTTCCTGTTGACGTTGCATCAGTTTTTCAGCTTCTTTTTTCATCTGCCAATCCACGTCTTTTTGTTGCAACATCTTCTCACGCAACTTTTGCAAATCCTGTTGAATTTTCTGCGCTTCTTTCATTGCTTTCTTCAAATCGTCCTTGATTGCATCGTTGTTTTTAGCCATTTCCTTCTCAATCTGCTCAACTGAAGGCTGCGTGTAAACCATCATCGCCGTTTTTGTTGACTTCGAACCATTCACACCGTCGTTGTCATACACCTCGAAGTAATAGGAAACTTCATCACCTGGGCGCAACTGCAAATCCATCGTATTGAAGGTATATTGATAAGAAACCGCTTTGTTATTAGGATTAGGCATCGGAACACGCTGCAATGGCTCTTGCTGACCACTGTTTCTTTTTATTTGATAGTTGAACGCAAGGCTGCGTAAACCATAGTCATCACCCGCTTCACCGACGAAAAACAGGCGTTTTTTATTCAATGAATCTTCAAATTTTTCAACTGAAATCGTTGGATATAAGTCAGGGACAACTGTAATAGAATATTGCACAGAATCCGCCTTTGGCAAATAAGCATTGGAAATCAATAATTTATACGGTTCATCGCTCATAACTTTTTTAGAAAATGTAAAACGAGAACTGCCTTGGCGCACAATACTGAGGGGTTTGCCACCTGCAAAAGACACCTTAATATCGTCCGTATTTTCAGAATTAATTAACCATGCTATTGTCGTGCCTTGTGGCACAATCAACTCGCCTTGATTCGACAACATTTCGTCGGGGCGACCAATGTATGCAGGGTAATCCAACTGCACATCAAAACCTGCAATATTGGGCTTTTTCAACACTTCTAAGGCGAATTCAGGCGTTGAAACAGTGCCACTAAATAACTTAAAAGCGACATCTTTTTGAACACTGGCAAATTTATAACGGAAAACAGTTGGGTCTTTTTCATCTTTTTGAAGGCGATATTCATAACCATTCATTTCAATAAAAACCTCATTTGGCAAGACTTCTCCGTCTGCTTTCACCGTCAAATTATAGTCTTGAAATTGAACAACTTTCAATTCACCACTTTCAATTTTCAAATGAAAAGGCGCATCACGCTCAAATGTTTTGTTGAAATTCAACAACCGGGCTGACGCATTTTTTATCAAACTCGGGGCTGCAAAAAGGACAAACAACAACAACAAAAGCGGCGGCAACGCATAGCGCAAATTTTTCTTGTTTTTTGTCAAATCGATAGCCGCTATGAACGGAATCGGCTTAATTTCTTCCGATTTTTGATTTATAGATGCCAATATCAAGTCCCGATTTTCTTGCGTATCGGCTTGACGGCGGAGTTGTAAAATATTTAATAATTTATCTTTTACATTCGTAAAATGCTCACCTACAATCGTTGCCGCCTTTTCGTGGCTAATTAATTTGCCCAAATGGAAATAGTGCATTGCAGGCAACAACACCCACGTCCACAACGCAATGCCCGAAGCACCGACAAAACCCCAAACCAAAGGCGTTTTTACTGAGGGGGGGAAATACATAAAATTTTCCGCGAAATTGAGCCCTAAAAACAAGGCGAGAATCAAACCCGTTGCATACAAAGAGCCACGAATCAGTTGATTCACATAATATTTACGTATAAATTGGTCGAGTTTCTCGATCAGTAATTGATAGTTATCCCTCTTTTCCATTAACGAATGTTTATTTATAATTAACTATTTGGATTGACAATATTTTTTTTGAAAAGACGCAAAGTTTTACATTTTTTTATATTTCTAAGCCACAAATATAACGAAAATTAAGCGTCAAAGTTGCCAAAAAGCAAACTGCGTCCTTCGGTTTGTAACACGAATGAACGCAGTTTGGTCGAAAAGAGTACCCCCTCAGTATTAAGCTACTTTCCGCGCTTTTAGTTGCACTTCTAAATCATCAAACTTCGCAAATTGTTCTTTAAAAAACGAACGGTCTTCTTCAGTTAAGCCTTGTGCCACAATCTTTTGCAATGATTTTTGAGACATTTCTGACAAATAATTATTCCACGACAACAAATCGTCAAAAGTCGAACCTAACATAAATTCACGCATCATCGCTATTCGGTTTTCATTAGAATCCTCTTGTTGGTATTTCTGCCAAAACAATTCAAATTTTTTATTCTTCATTTTTTTATTTTTAGATGATTCCTAAAATTTTTCTTTCCATATTGATTTTATCTAAAATGTCATCTCTGTATTCGAGTAGTTTTCTAAAACTGCCAAGTCTTTTTATAAAATCCTGCTCGTCTAAAACTGTCAAATGCAGTTGATTATAGTAATTTCCAAGCAATATTTCATGCCACTCTCTTGTATTTCTATCCATAACGGGGAGTTGGTTTCGTTTCTCAAAAATGTTTAACCTAAAAGGTTTGACAAAACTAAAAAACAAAAAGCAGATAATCAAATTTGTATCTACAAAAATCATCTCTCCTGTATGCTCATTTTTCTACGCCATTTTATTTTTGTAATTTTGCAACTCCATTATAAAAGATAAGATTTAAAATATTGATAATCAAATTTTTATGACGAAAACGCTGCTTTTTATTGCTTGCATTTTATTGTTGTCAAACTGCCGAAATAAGGACAAAGAAACTTCCAAAGCGGTTGCCATGAACCCCCTCAGTCGTCAAGATCCCAAAGTGACCCTTAGCCCTGATGAACGGTATGGCGAACTGTTTGATTCTATCATGGTGAACAATGTCTTTGAGGATGCCAAAATTTTTCTGGATTTGATTCCTGCCACACCTACTGAACAAACGCTTGAATTCTTTAAAACGGCGCGACAAAAACCGGATTTTAATTGGCAAACTTTTATCAATCAAACCTTTACATATCCTAATAATATTTCTATAAATTTTCGAGCAAACCGTTCATTGTCTATTGAAGACCACATCAACTCTTTGTGGTCGGTCTTGGAACGACCCGCCGATTCAGCCACTTTGGGGTCTATTTTGCCTATTCCAAAACCATACATTGCCGCTTCGGGTCAAAGTCGTGAATTGACGTATGGGGACGCTTATTTTATCATGTTGGGTTTGCAAGCGGCGGGTCATGTGGATATGGTTGAAAATATGGTCGACAACTTCGCTTACCTTATCGATACTGAGGGGTATATTCCAAGCGGTAATCGAACGTATTGGGCAAACAGGTCTAATCCACCGTATTTTGCCTGTATGGTTCAGCTTTTAGCTGATGAAAAAGGGAAAGATATATTATCCAAATACTTACCACAGCTTGAAAAAGAGTACAATTATTGGATGGAAGGTGCCGAAAATCCTGCACCAAAAAACCTTTTTACACACAACCATGTCGTTCAAGTTGACCGTAATACGCTGAATCGTTACAATGCCAAAAAAGATATCCCAAGACCAGAGGCTTACTTTTTCGATAAAGAAATCGCAAAAACAAGTAGTCGTTCACAATCAGAAACGTACAGAAATATACGCGCCGCAGCAGAATCTAATTGGGATTTTTCAAGCCGTTGGTTAGAAGATAGCAACAAAATCAATACGATAAACACAATGGACATTATTCCAATTGACCTAAATGCCTTGTTATATAACCTCGAAATGACCATATCAAGGGCTAAAATCGTAGAAAAAAAATATGATGAAGCATCAGAATGGGAAAAAAAAGCATCTCGGAGACGTGAAGCATTGATGCGTTATTGTTGGGCGGACAGTAAAGGCATGTTTTTTGATTTTAATATTCAAAAATATAAACAAACAGGGACTATTTCGGCAGCCGCCGCTTTCCCTCTCTTTTTCAAAATGCTTTCAAAACGGGATGCTGACCGACTTGTGTTGAATATTAAACAAAATTTGCTTTTTGATGGTGGCATTGCGACGACAAATTTTGAGTCTGGTCAATCATGGGATGCGCCTTTTGGTACAGCACCTTTACAATGGATTACCATTATGGGTTTTCGAAATTATGGATACGAAGAATTGGCAAATGACATTAAAACCCGTTGGGTCAATATGAATATTAATGTGTATAAAAACACAGGTAAATTACTCGATAAATACAATGTCAAAGACCTCAATAATACCACTTTATCCGCTTTGTACCCTCGTCAAGATGGCTATGGTTGGACAAATGGCGTGTTGCTTAAACTTTTGAGTGAAAAACGAACAGGCTATTAACTGAAAAAACTTTATTATAACACATTGATTTTCAATAAATTGACTAAAACCATTTTCAAACAGCTCTACTTATGAAAAAAATTGCACTTTTAACCATTTTATCATTCGCAACCCTAACATGGTCATTTTCACAAAACAACGGCGGCGGGTGTCGCAAAGCTATTGTCATAACCCCAGGAACTTACACCCTTGACTCGTTTGTATCGGGTGTCGCCACTTATGCCAGTATTTTTCCTTTTCCAGGCAAAGCAAAATGGTATAAATATACACCCACAACCGATGGCTTGATGACCATTTCAAGTTGCAATGGTGGTTCTGATACACGTTTGTTTTTATATCAAGGCTCTTGCGATACGCTGATACAAGCTGGTTTCAACGATGATTTCTGTTATGTTAACAGTCTTAGTAGTGACAAATATGCTGCAAGTATCTCAAAACCTGTTACCGCCAATAAATCCTACTTTATAGAATGGGATAATGCTTGGGACACCTCACGGTTTGCTTTTACATTGGCTTTTTCTCCTTTTACACCCACTGCAACGCAAACCTGCGAAACAGCGACCGCGATTGCGCCAGGTGTTATTATAATAGACTCTTTGTTTGGATTTGCATCACGGGGCGACGCCAATCGTGCCAATTGGTACAAATACACACCTTCAAAAAATGGTCGTGTGTCTGTCACTTCGTGTGGGCAAGATGCAGACACACGGGTTTGGATGTATCAGGGTATTTGTAGCAGTTTGACTCCCATTAACGGCAGCGACGACGATTGTTTGACTGCCAGTGGGGATACAATCGCCGCATCTATTAGCAATCAATTAGTTACGGCGGGAACGACTTATTATTTTGAATGGGATGACCCATGGCAGAATTTACCTTTTTCCTTCCTTTTTACCTTTGATGCAGCTAATGGTGTAGCAGAAGAACAACTGCAGCAGCGTGTCGTGATGTCGCCAAATCCGGCTTCGTCAACCCTTAATTTGGATATGAATTTTGATAAAACAACGGATTTAAATATTCGTATTTTAAATAATTTTGGTCAAACTGTATTAACACAAAAAGTGAATAATATACTGAGGGGTGTCCAAAATTTCGATTTAAGTGATTTAATATCAGGTCTTTACATCGTCGAAATATCTGATGGACAAATACGAACAAATAAAAAACTTGTTATCAGTCGTTAGTCTTCCACTTTTCGCTTTACTTTTGAGCCGTTGTTTTCCAATATAAGGACAACAACGGCTTTTCTGTTAAACTTAAATGAAAAAGTAATGATTTTTAAACATACCGTCGAGCCTTTTGGCGATTTTGAAAAGCATACCCTCGAAAATGAACAAGGTGATGCCTGTGTTTTGACCCCTCAGTATGGCGCATGTCTTTTGGATTTGCGATTCAAGGGGCTTTCGGTTCTTGATGGTTACAAAACGCCTGAGGAACTTGTGGAAAATGCCTGGGCTAAAAACATCGTTTTGTTTCCTTTTCCCAATCGCCTGCGCGACGGAAGGTACACGCACGAAGGTAAAACCTACCAATTTGACCTCAATAATGGCGATAATGCCATTCATGGTTTTGGCAAAGATGCACCCATGTCCGTCAAAAATATAACCATTACACATGATAAGGCAACGATTCATTGCACGTACCAACACGAGGGTTCATACAAAGCCTATCCTTTTAGATTCACTTTTGGTATCAAAATGACTTTGCAGGACGGTGCTTTTGAAGTAGAAATGAGTTTTCAAAATAATGCTAACACATCCATTCCTGTGGGCTTAGGTTGGCATCCATATTTCATTATGTCAAAACGAGTAGAAGACATTTCCTTACAAATGCCTGAATCTCAATTTATTATGATTGATGAGCGCATGTTGCCCACAGGCGAAAAACGTGAATATCATGTTTTCGATACATTGACACGCATCGGTGAGACAAACCTCGACAATGGTTTTTTTATAACACAAGAATCAAAACAAGCCGATGTTATTCTTGAATCTGAACGTGGCAGATTGCACTATTGGCAAGAATTAGGTGCAAAAAAATGGCAATTCCTACAAGTTTTTACGCCACCTCACCGAAAAAGTATTGCCATTGAACCCATGACGTGTAATATTGATGCTTTTAACAACCAAGAAGGTTTGGTTATGCTTGAACCCAATGATGTGCTGAATGGTAAATTTGGGGTTCGTTTTTCGCAAATTGGTTAAACCAAAATAAGGATTATGAAAAGTATAAGTTCATAGATTTAATTCTTAACAAATAAAAAAATTGTTGCTTAATTAAGAATAAAATTTGGCAAGCAAACCTTAGTTTTTATTATGAGTCGTCAAAAATTAAAAAAATTCGCAGAGCTGCAAAACTTCCCCAATGTTTACGATAATTTGGACGTTCGAGACCCTAAAAACACCGTACTGATGGGGCAACTCATTGATATTAAAGGCAAATGGGCTTCTGAACATTTTCAAAATAATAATCCCATTACGCTCGAATTGGCATGTGGACGCGGTGAATATGCCGTTGCATTGGGTCAAATGTTTCCAGAACGCAATTTTATTGGCGTCGATATCAAGGGGTCAAGGATACACAAAGGCGCAAAAGAAGCCATCGACATGGGTTTGACAAATGTGGCTTTTCTGCGCACACGTATCGAACAGATTGAGCATTTTTTTGTTAAAAACGAAGTATCTGAGATATGGATTACCTTTCCTGACCCTTTTTTGAGAGACAGCAAAGCCAATCGCCGATTGACTTCTATACCATTTTTGAATCGCTTTCGCACTTTTTTACCGCCTTCGGGCACTGTACATTTGAAAACAGATTCACCTGATTTGTATGATTTTACGCTTAATATTTGCCAAAATACTGAGGGGGTCTCTTTACTTCTTTGCGACAGCGACATTCATTCTAAAGCATTGATAATGAACGAGTTATCCGTTAAAACTTATTATGAAAAAGCGAACATTGCAAAATGTACGATAAAATATATTCGTTTCAAAATCTAAACGCGTCATGGGAAATTCAGGAAAATTGCGCATCGCCGTTATTTTTTCGTCCATCTATATTTTGATGGCTTTTGCTTGGTGGTCGATGCTTTTATTGAAAAAAAATGCCGATGCAAAACAAGCACATATCGAGTTGTTAAGCTACCAATTAGCTGAAAAAGGCATGTATATTGATGACATTCAGTTTAAACTGACCCCTCAGTATGCAGAGTTAGAAGATAAATATGGACGGCAAAAAACAATGGTTTGGGGGGAAGGTGGTGTGTTATTTGTGGGTTTACTCATAGTCGTTTGGCTTATCAACCGCAGTTTTTTTATAGAAGTCGCTTTATCAAAACAAAGACAAAACTTCCTTCTATCTATCACCCATGAGTTAAAATCACCCATTGCGTCTATTCAGTTGGTACATCAAACTTTCCAAAAGCATAAATTGGATGCCGTGCAACAAGCCAAATTGCTGAATTCGGCAAATATTGAAACCGAGCGTTTGAATGTTTTGGTCAATAATCTTTTGCTGTCTGCACGTCTTGATGCGACGTATGAACCGCAGTTGGAACCCATAAAATTGACACCGATTATTACGGATTTGATTGAGAAATTTCGTTTGAAGTGTCCAAAAGCACACTTTTATTTTTCAAAAGAAGAAGAGATTCCACTGTTGATGGGCGATCGGCAAGGCATCGTTTCCGTTTTTACAAACCTTTTGGAAAATGCCGTAAAATACTCTGGCGAACGTCCTAAAATCACCATTCGCCAAAGTTTTGAGAACCAACAATTCGTGTTTGATGTTGCCGACAATGGCGTTGGTATTCCACCAAATGAACGAAGAAAAGTATTTGAAAAATTTTATCGCGTTGGAAGCGAAATGACCCGCCGCACCAAAGGAACAGGATTAGGGCTTTATATTGTTGCCCAAATCATCAAACTGCACAAAGGCTCAATCCACATTTTAGACAATGAACCACAAGGCATGATTTTTAGAATTACACTACCCAGTTGAGTTAAGTTATTGATTATCAAAGCCAAATCTTAATTTTTACAGTCTTGACGACTTGTTGATCATCGCGATTTTCAACAGTAACCGTCACGGTTGCATCCGTCCAATCAGAAACCTTAGCCGTCCACGACACGTTAAACACATAACTTTTTAGGTCGTGCACAGTCGGCGCGTTGGTAAACAAAACTGCGCCAGTCTTATCATCCGTTATTTTAATCGTTAACGCATGAAGATTGACCGCATCAGCCGCCTCGCCTTTGATTGTTATCACTTGCCCACTTGCAAAATTATCATCGCTAAGCGGTGCGGCAATGTTAAGGGTTGGCAAATCGACCGCATTATTTTTATGACAAGATGTGGTAAAAATAAACACATAAGAAAAAAGCAACAGGACTGCAAAAGTTTTCAAATAATTTCATGAGTCATATTTTAAAAATGACATTTAATGGACAGAACGATTATTAAACTCTACTACGAGCATTCAAGTCTTTATGGTTTCTTTAACTTGATAAAAATACTGAGGGGGCTTCTCTTTCGTTTTAGAATCTTTTAATGACGAAACGAATGAGCATGGCTTCGTGATTTTTTTTAAAACACGCATACGAATACATTAATTTTTTAAACAATAAAGATTAACTTGACTTTGTTAAATTAGGAATAAAACTACTATGGTTTAAAAATTGTTGAATAAAGAATGAGACAGAAAAAAACTATTGGGGTCTAAGTTTA
>JAYTUQ010000032.1:0-2916 GCA_043744455.1 Saprospiraceae bacterium
TGTATTGACCCCCTAATAGATTAGACACGTATTGACAAAGTTAAAATTAATTAACTTTATCAAACTATGGCTATCAGAAAATTAACATTAGAAGAAAAGGTAAAAATTGTTCATGAAGCAGAGCAATTAGGGTTTACCGAAACCTCCTTAAAGCACAATATATCCGCGAGGCAGTTATATCGTTGGCGAGATAAACTTCAGAAAGGAGGATCGAAAGCGTTGAGTTATGGTGCTAAAATTGATCCTGCGTTAAAGGCGATGAAGGAAGAGAATTTGCAGTTAAAGAAGCTCGTTGCCAAACTTGCTTTAGCAGTTGAAATTAAAGAAGAGCTTTTAAAAAAAACTTTCCTTCGAAACGGGAAAAACGGATAGTGGCAAAAATGTTTATTGAAAAGGGGCACCAGAAGAAGGCTGTTTGTGAGCTAATAGAGGTTCAACGTAGCATCATCTACTATTCAAGCAAGGACAGTAAACCTGGAAGGAAACCAACCTGTTTAACGTTGTTTAAAAACGAATTAGTTGTAAATGAAGTAGTGCTTGCTAGTGTCAGGAAATTGATTGATCATGAGTTTTTAAATTATGGATATTTAAAAATTAGTAAACAATTACAGTTAGATGGATTTGTGATAAACAAGAAAAAGATTTACCGATTAATGAAGAGCTGTAATTTATTACAAAAACAACGAATGAGAACCACTGGTAAAAGAAATTTCATCAAGTTTAGAAAACCACAAGCGGATAGACCCTATACTTATTTTGAGATGGATATCAAATATATTTATATCCCAGAAGAACGAAGAAACGCCTATCTGCTTAGCATTGTTGATGTGTTTAGCAGGAAAATTATTGGTCACATCTTCAAGCGCAGCATCAAGAAAATAGATGTAATTAATTTATGGCAATCACTTAAAAGTTCACTCAATGATTTTAAAAAAATAACGATAAGAAATGATAATGGAAGTCAGTTTATTGCCAATGATGTAAGGGGCTATTTTATGTATCATGGAATTAACCACGAGTTCACCAACATTGCAACACCGCAAGATGATGGTCATATAGAAGGCTTTCACAGCATTCTAGAACGCGATCTTATAAAGAGGAATGACTATGCATCATTCGAAGAAATGAAATCAGCAATAGCTCGATTTATGAATTGTTATAACCAAGAAAGATTACATGGTTCCTTGAAGTATAAAACACCTGAACAGTTTATTGTTGAGTTTAATAAAAATAATTACTTCGATGAGAGGGAGGAAAATAATCCACCCCAGCTCATGGAAGTCGTTTTAGGGGGCGCAACGAAATTAGAAAATATCAATCAAATAACCGAACTTTGTCACAATATGTACGATTTATAAGGGGTCAATACATTTTCATTTTATTAATTGATTTATTTGTTATTATTTATTTGTCAAAGTTAATTTCTTGCAGTCATTTCAAAGTTTGTAATGTCGCCATAAAATTACAGCTAACGACAGACTGTGAATTAACTCAACAATCTGTCCATTAATTTTTTAATAAGTAATTGCATAAAAGTAGAAAATTTCAATTAAGATTTCGTATCTTGATTGAAATTAAAAGGAATGAATTTCATTACTACGCAAGATCGTTTTCAGATTTCGTTTAGTTCATACAACATTCGAAAACTGATGAAATTTATTTTGCGAAAAACAAATATAAACTTGATGGTAAAGCAGAAGTAACTCAGCACTTTTACAAAATTCGTTTTTTATGACTTTATTAAATTGTTTTTACCGCATTCACAATTTTCAATTATAAATCTCACTAGAAAAAACTGCATCGTTTAAAGTGCCTCTAATGAAGCCGTATTTTATGTGATTTTGATTTTAATATGGGTTGTGCAGTGTTGACTTTATGTTATGCGTTCGTGCTACTGTGGATACGAAGCCGTCAAGCCCGAAGTCCGCACCAAAGGTTCTACGAAGCTTTAACCGATTTCTTTGACAACAACTTTTTCAAATACGCTTTCTCTTCGGCAAAAGTCATGTTCATGATTTCTTTGCTTATTTGGTCACGGATTTCACGCATTGTTTTTACAGCGTCAAAGTTTTCTTTTGTGATTGTCTTTGTTTTCATAATTCTAAAATTTCTTTTGGTGTTCTAATTTCAAGCATTGTATAGTTGAGTTTCAAATTAACAGAGTTGTAACCTCTAATCCGTTTTAAGTTTACGATGTGTTTGAAGTTCCAACTCACAAGAACATCAACTTTATTTATTGTCGCCATAGCGATATGTTGGCAGTCAGCTTTGCTGGTCGCACCAACAACTTGTTCTGCGATATAGCGGTCAGCTAAAATTTTTGCTTCCTCTGTCAGTTCAACTCGTTGGATTTGTTTCTTAGAATACTTGTCCAAATGATTGCGAACATGCTCTGGTGCACGAAGGAGTTCCGCCTCCAAAAGTTCTGATACAACCAAAATAATTTCACCCTTCTCAACTTTCTTGAAAAGGGCTTTGGTTGCTTCGTCAAACTCCTTGTCATAGAAACCGCCAACTACCGATGTGTCCACATAAATTCTCATTGATTACTTGTCATTTTATACAGCAAAGATATTGATAAATTTAGATGATTAGTGTCGTAAAAAACTGTTTGTTCAAAGCCCGAATGTTCAAGGTTCGCACGCTGCCCAAGCATGAGGCATAACGACAGAGTGTGAATTAGCCCTACAATCTGTTTAATAATTTTTTCATAAGTAATTGCATAAAAGTAGAAAATTTCAATCAAGATTTCGTATCTTGATTGAAATTAAAAGGTATGAATTTTATTACAACCACGCAAGATCGTTTTCAGATTTCACTCAGTTCATAGAACATTCGAAAACTAATGAAATTTATTTCGCGAAAAACAAATGTAAACTTGATGGCAATGCAGAAGCAACTCGGCACTTTTACAAA
>JAYTUQ010000033.1:0-11423 GCA_043744455.1 Saprospiraceae bacterium
ACGTTGCATCACATCGAAACTCGCCACTTCAGGATTCATGACCATAATCGGCAATTTAATACCTGCTTTTCGCAACTGAACGCCCTCGTCAGCATACGCAACAGCGAGATAGTCCATGCCACGTTGTTCAAGTAAATGCGCTACCTCATCTGAACCGCTGCCATAAGCAGAGGCTTTGACCATAGCCATCAGTTTTGGATTATGTGTTTTGGGGTTTATGTTTGTCTCCCTCAGTAAATTTCTGAAAACAGACAAATTATGCCCCAAAGCATCCAGGTTTACTTCAAGCACAGTCTTGTGTGTTTTGGCAGAAAGACGTGCTGCAATATGTTCAAAACCAAACATTCGCGCGCCTTTTATGAGGATTGCTGCTTGATAATAATCTGGATATTCAATCAGTTCTAAAAATTCATTTGTCGTTTTAAAATATTGATATTCGATATTATATGCTAAATATTTTCTTATAATATCAATCGCATTCCCAATACCAATCAATTTTTGAACTCCTTTTTCAACCAATAATTGAGCGACTTGTTGATAGACATTTTCATCATCACCCATCGTTTGCAATAAGTCACTCAAAATAACCACACGAGGCAAATGGCGACTTTTTTGTATCAAAACATCCAGTGCAATTGGCAAAGAAGTCAAGTCATTGCTATACGAATCATTGACGATAATCGAGCCGCCCATACCCGAACGGACATCTAAACGCATCGCCAAAGCCGCCAAACAATGCAAACGCACCGCGCATACTGAGGGGGGTGTTTTTAAAGTCAACATCGTCAACCAACACAAATAGGCATTGGCAAGCATGGCTTTGTCGCTAAAAGGTAGGTGCGCTTCAATGTTTTTTTTATGATAAATGGCTGTTATTTTTGTTGAACCATCATCTTGTCCTTGTTTTTCTTTGATGCTCAAATCGGCTGTATCAGTTTCCGACCAGCTTATTTTAATTGTTTTGATAAGCCTTTTAAAAATGGCATTATTCACTTCATCGCCTTTGAAAATCAATAATTTAGATTTATCAAAAAGTTTTAATTTCTCTTTCAATTTCTCTTCACGCGAAACAAAACCCGCATCATGAGCTGCACCCAAATTGGTAAAAATACCTATTGTCGGTTGAACGATTTCTCGCAATTCTTCCATCTCACCCACCTTCGAAATACCGACCTCAATAATCGCCAAATTATGTTCAGGACGAATCTGCCAAACGGACATCGGTACCCCAATTTGAGAGTTAAAACTCGCAGGCGAACGAACGATATTAAAATCATCGCGCAACAACTCAAATAACCATTCTTTCACAATCGTTTTGCCATTTGAGCCCGTAATGCCAATAACTTCAAGTTTTGGAAATTGCGCCCGGTGTCGTTTTCCAAGCGTTTGTAACCCCCTCAGTACATCGTCCACTTTTAAGACATTCGCTTTGCTAAATTGTTGATAATCAATATCTTTTGATACTAAAAAATGCCTAACACCGCGTTGATAAGCATCTGTGATAAAGTCATGCCCATCGCGTTGTGCTGTCAAAGCAAGAAATAATGTCCGTTCTGGAAAAGCAATACGGCGTGAATCAAAAGCTAAGTGTTCAACCTCTTGATATGTTTCGTTTTTATGAAGTAATTCGGCATTGAGCCAGCTTTGTATGGTTGAAATAGTATACATATTATTGTCATGTTAATACAAAAGCCATCCCGATTATCGTGATGGCTTTTGCTTTTTTATTAAACGCTATTTTTTAGCTTGCATTTTTATTTCAATTTTAGGTTGAGCAGTAAATTTTTTGAACTCTAATTCTAACACTTTAGGTAGCGTAATTAAATACTGTACAAAATTAAACAATCGGTAGAACTTCTGCTTGCTGTAGTTCTTAGAAACAGCAATTTCGGTCAATTTTTTCTTGTATTCTAACTTTTTAACGTTTTTTCGACCTGATTTTATCAAATATAAACTTGCTAAAACGGCTAAAGCAAACGGGTTTTCAGACTTCAACAATTCATTCTCATCTTGATTTTTGACAATATAGACGTTGAATTTAAACATAAATTCAAGATGAAACTCTGCGGTTAGGTCTTTCCACAATAAATCCGCTTCGCTGCGTTGTTTTGCGCATTTCCTCATTTACACAAGCCGTTTTTCTATCTTCGCCAAAATTTTTAAGCAATGAAATTTCATCCGCTACTCATAAAAGCCGTTGCGGAGGCTTTAACTGACATTTTCGAGAACGGTAAATACGCCGATAAAGTCATTGAGCGTATGCTCAAATCCAATCCCAAATGGGGCAGCCGCGACCGTGGTTTTTTGGCAGAAACGACTTATGAATGTGTCCGTTGGTGGCGGTTATATCATGAACTTTGCTTGGAAAACGAGGTCTCTGCGACTTCTATGAACAACATAATTGGCGTGCATTGGGTACTGAAATCGGAGCAAAACTTGCCAGAATTTAAGCAATTTGATTACGTAAAACTCAAAGCCGCTTATGAAGCGATTTCTGATAGAAAAATTAAATATTCCATTCCCGATTGGCTCGATGAAGTAGCAACAGACGAATTGGGTACAGAGGTTTGGAACAACGAAATAACGGCTATCAATCGCCCTGCCGACATCGTTTTGCGTTGCAATACTTTAAAAATCAATGTTTTAGATTTACAAAAAAAATTACTTGAACTCGGTTGGGAAACATCACTGACACCCCTCAGTAAAGACGCGCTTGTTTTGAAAAAAAGAGGTAATGTTTTTCAAACAGAACTGTTTAAAAACGGTTTCTTTGAAGTACAAGATGCTGGTAGTCAAACCATTGCACCTTTTTTACAAGTTGAATCGGGTATGCGTGTCATTGATGCGTGTGCAGGTGCGGGCGGTAAATCGCTGCATTTGGCGACCTTAATGGACAACAAAGGACGCATTATTTCGCTCGATACTGAGGGGTGGAAATTAGACGAATTGCAACGCCGCGCGCGCCGAAATGGTATCTTTAATATCGAAACAAGACCCATTGAAAGCACAAAAGTGATTAAACGTTTGCACGATAGTGCTGACCGTGTTTTGCTCGATGTGCCGTGTAGTGGCTTGGGTGTTTTGCGTCGAAACCCTGACGCAAAGTGGAAATTACAACCTGAATTTATTGCAGAAATACGCCAAACTCAAGCAAATATCTTGGAAAACTACTCAAAAATGGTGAAAATAGGCGGCAAATTGGTGTATGCGACGTGCAGTATTTTACCCTCCGAAAACGAAATTCAAGTCAAGTCTTTTATCGAAAAAAATCCAAACTTCAAATGGCTCGATGAGCGCAAAATCACGCCCGCTACTGAGGGGTTCGATGGATTTTATATGGCTTTGTTGGAACGTGTTTAAGGTTTTCTAACATGAAATTCGTGTTAGAAAAAAGCAATAAGTGTCTATGAAATCATTGTCAAAAATAACGCTTGGTATTCTGTTGATAATCAACCTATTATCACTCGCCCACTTCCGAAATTGGGGAGAGTGGTTGCTCATCAATGGCGACAGCATGGGATATTACGCCTATTTACCAATGACGTTTATACACCATGATTTCAAAACATTGCGCCTTCAAACTTACCACCGCACTAAAAACATGGCTGACCACAGGGACGAAAATTACACGCCCGAAACGATGCCTGACCGTTGGATTCCTGGCATTATCGCGCCCAATGGCAATCATGTCAATATATATACGTGTGGGGTTGCACTCTTGCAATTGCCATTTTTTACCATGGCTCACATCCTTGCCCAACCTTTGGGCTTTGTGGCAGATGGTTATTCTTTGCCGTATCGGTTTATGTTATTGTTAGGCAATATGTTTTATGTGATGATTGGATTGTGGTTTTTAAGAAAAATTCTGTTGCGGCACGAAATCCCGATGCTTTCGGGAAGGGGGTACTTTTCAGAATCTACGACAAGTATTACCTTAGGAATCCTAATGTTAACCACCAATCTATTCTATTTCACAGCGTTTAATGGCTTCATGGCACATTCGTATGAGTTTTGTTTAGTTACTATTTTACTGTTTTTTACTATAAAATGGCATGAAACAACGGAAACGAAATACTTAATAAGCTTGGGTTTTATGGGTGGTTTCATAACGCTCATACGCCCTACCGATGTTTTGTTTTTACTCATTCCTTTGCTTTATAAAATCACTTCTTTATCTTCTTTTTTAGAAAAAATACAATTGTTTTGGTCAAAAAAAACAAGTATTTTGATAGCTTTTGTCGCTTTTCTCTTGCCATTTTTACCCCAATTATTTTACTGGAAATACGTTACTGGCATTTGGATTTTCAATAGTTATGGCGATTATTTTGAATTCGATTTTGTGCATCCCCACATTCGAGAAGGCATGATTGGGATGAACAATGGTTGGTTGGTTTACACGCCTGTCATGGCATTTGCACTCATCGGCATTTTTATGATGCGGGACAAACGACGCGACTTTTTGTTGCCTATTATCGCCTTTCTATCCATATACATTTACGTTATTTATGCGTGGTGGAGCTTCAATTATATCAATGGTTTTGGTTCTCGACCTATGATTGATGCCTACCCTTTGCTGGCGATACCCCTCAGTATATTTGTAGAAAAAATGCAAAAATCAAGGATTTTATGCGCCATTTTTCTTGTTTTTATTGGCTTTCTGACTTGGCTTAATATTTTCCAAACAGAACAAATGAGCCGTCAAATTCTTATATCAGAACAAAATAATGAAGCCTTTTGGATTGAAAGTTTTGGCAAAATGACTTTAGACTACAATGCACTCGTTGCCTTTGATGCCAATGAATTGCAGCCCAAACAAAATATTTTCATTAAAAACCTGTACGAAAATGGCTTTGAAAATCCTGTTTTGAGGGATAGTAATTTTGTCGAACAACCCTCAGCTAATGGACAATATGGTTATCGCATTAATCCAACTGCCTTTTCTCCTGCTTTCAAAACAGAGGTTAAAAACTTGCAAGGTGGTCAACATATTAAGGTGTCATTAAAAGCCTATTCTTTTAAAAACAGCATTTGGGACATTTATGAAAAATCTATGCTCGTTATTGAATTTCGACGCCGCGAAAAAGAGATAAAATGGCGTGGCATGCGGATTGAAAATAAAATTGGCAATACCACAAAAATTTATGGCGGACAGACGGAAGTTTGGGGAGACATCCATTTTTTTGTCAAAATTCCTGAAGAGGCTTTACCTGACGATGTGTTAAGGTGCTACGTTTGGAATCAAAATAAAGGCGTTTTGGTCATTGATGATTTTCGAGTAGAATTACATAAATAAGCGTTTTTACGCCTAAAATCGTGCGTAAATTCGCCCAAATTTCATTTTTTTTACTTATTTTTTTTTTTTTACGACATTATTGCAAACACTTACTGTGTATATGACATTTAGTATTTTTCTTTGCATCGCGAAAGCACAAAAAGTTTTATTAAAATATTTATAATGGAAAAAAGATTCAATGATTCGCTCCAATACATCCTGGAGAATTGGCATCAAATTGTCAAAAAGTACCAAATCCCAAATACAAAAATTGCCGTATGGCAGATGATAAACACGTTTCTACCTTTTGTTGGTTTATGGATTTTAATGTATTTTAGTTTATCCATTTCTTATTGGTTGACACTCGGTTTAGCCCTCGTTAACGCCTTCTTTTTGGTTCGTATTTTCATTATTCAACATGATTGCGGACATCAATCCTTCACAAAATCTCGTAAGGTTAATGATGTAATTGGCTTCTTATGTAGTGGTTTTAGCCTCATTCCTTACAAATATTGGGCAAAAGCCCATAATTTTCACCACGGTCATTGCGGACGTTTAGAGCCAGATATCCGTGATATTGGCGATATGCCTATGTTGACGGTCAACGAATTTCGCAATATGCCAAAACTTCAAAGACTAGGCTATCGGGTATTTCGTATGCCATTGGTGCTTTTGAGTTTGGGTTCATTTTACTATATTTTTATTCATAATCGCTTCGCTTCCATCAAACAACGCGGTTTTGAGTTCGCTAAAAAATCACTCATTTTCAGCAATTTGTTCATGGCAGCCTTGTATGTCAGTGGTTTTTTGGTATTCGGCACATGGACTTTTCTTAAAATTCACTTGCCCATCGTCATGTTCTTTTCAGTGATGGCATTTTTTGCGTTTTATATTCAACATCAACACGAACAAGCATATAAACAATGGAAAGAGGAATGGACTTTCGTTATGGCGGCTCTTCGTGGCAGCACTTATTGGAAGTTGCCGCGCGTGTTTCAATGGTTGACGGGCAATATTGGTATTCATCACATTCATCATTTGAATTCATTGATTCCAAACTACAATTTGCAAAAATGCAAAGATGAAAATCCTGTTTTGCAGGAGCATATCACAACCGTCTCTTTCACAGGCAGTTTGAAATATTTTGTTAATAAATTGTGGGACGAACAACAACAACGCATGATTACATTCGGTGAATATCGTCGTTTGTATGGCAGTACGTGGGCATAAAACATTGATTATCAATTGATAAAATAAGGGCAACCAATGATACATTGGTTGCCCTCTTAGTTTTAATAAATGATTGGATTGATTTAAAATTTGAAAAACATTAACGCGTGACTGTGAAATACTCCGTTTCATCAGCAGTTTGCACTTCAAAGAAATACACACCTGGTTGGAGTTTCCCTAAATCGAATGTTTTGCGCAAAACAGCGTCGCTGTAATGGTTTTCAAACACCAAGCCGCCTTCGTTGTTCAAGATACGAACAGCCGTATTATCGCCTTTTTTGACAAAAGAACTGACAAAAACTTTGTCGCCTTTTTGTGTCAATGAGGGCAAAAGCGTCTCTTCGCGCTCATTTTCTGACAAACTGATACCCACAGGCGTGATGTCAAAATATTGGACAACTTTGCTGCCGTTGCGCTTTACAGTGAAGTGATATGTGCCATTCGGCAGATTTTCTAAGCGATAAGCCTTAACGAAATTCGGTGTTACATTAACCGTTTCGCTAACCAAACTGACCCCCTCAGTATCTTCCAAATAAATGGCGACTGATTCAGCGTTTATATTCTTAACGCTGATTTTGAGCGTTTTGTCAATCGTGCTAAAATTCACATTTGAACCGTCAAAAAAAGGAGTTGTGTGGACGGTTGCGCTGATTTGAGTTGTGAAAAGCACGGCGACCAAAGTTGCAAGAAAAATGATTTTCGATTTCATAACTTTGAATTTTTAAATTTTGTTAAACAATAAGGTGATTAATATAAACGACTCGTGCCGGCAAATTGAATCGTTTAAGTCTTTGTTAGTGTGTTGAAAATATCTTTATACATCAACAACTAATTTCTGATGCAAAGGTAGGGGCACTCTGCCCGAATTTGAAAGCCTTGTACCCAAACGGCGGTCACTTCAAGGTCTTTTTAAAGTATTTTGAATTTTTACAAAATTTTTATCATCGGAAAAGGCTTTTTTCGACTATAAATTTTGGACTAAAAACATGACTTCATAGGTGAAAGACTTAATATAGGGATAATAATAAGTTTACAAAATGTAATATGATACCCAATTTTCAAAATTTTGCGCCCTTTTTTCTAAAAACAACTTGATTTTTACTGAGGGGTGTTACTTTCGCACAACTTTTAAAAATATTCATCTTTCGCATTTTTTATACATTATTATATGTCGCGTTGAGCAAGACACCACCTGTTTTCAAATTGATATAAAGTCATCCGAATGACACCTTTATATATAGTGTATCAATAAGTGGCTCGTCTTAATACTCATGACTACATACTAAATACTTTTTTATGTCAGATTTAAGTTGGTTATCCCGCACAACCTTGCTCGTCGGTTCAGGAGGAGTCAAGGAATTGAACCGCGCCCATGTGTTAGTCGTCGGTTTGGGTGGTGTCGGCTCGTTTGCCGCTGAATTTATAGCCCGCGCGGGTATCGGCGAGATGACAATCGTAGATGGCGACGTGGTTGACCCCACCAATCGCAACCGCCAATTGCCTGCTTTGGCGACAACGCACGGCGTTTATAAGGCGGAATGGATGGCTGAACGGCTGACAGCGATAAATCCAGACATCATTTTACACGTGCGCAAAGACTTTTTAACGCCCGACAAAGCAGAGGAAATTTGTCAAGCCGCTAAATATGACTACGTGATGGACTGTATTGACAGCGTTTCGCCTAAACTGTTTTTAATCGCTTCCGCTAAAAAAAATGGCTTGAACATCGTGAGTTCGATGGGTGCAGGCGGTAAAATGGACCCGACACGCATTAAGGTAGCCGACCTATACGATACTTATACAGACCATTTTGCCTTACAAATCCGCAAAAGATTGAAGAAAAAAGGCATCCGGCGCGGCTTAATCACCGTTTTCAGCGACGAACCCGCCGTAAAAGACTCTTTGATGATGACCGACGGCTCTAATTTCAAAAAGTCGGCTTATGGCACGATTTCATACATACCCGCGGCTTTTGGTGGCGTGTGTGCCTCCGTTGTGATTCGCGGTTTGTTGGGTCAAAAAATTGAATTGCATAAAAATAAGCAGTTGGAAGACATGAAAAAACGGCGGACGGATTGGGCGGCGAAGGAGAAGAAGTAAGTTTTTGGGCTTGATTTTTTTGTATTGGGTTTTTAAAGAAAAAAAGTACCACTTACTGAGGGGGTGCTTTTTTGTTTTGATTTTTTTAAATCTATCCTAATTTTTATCCAATAATTGGTATTTTAATTGGTACTTTATAAAAATGCACAAACCCTTTTATCGAATTAGTTGTTAAATCGACCGTTTTAAAATCTTCATTACCTTGATTTTGGTCGGGATAGATAATGAGACAATCAATCACTTCATTATCATTTTTTTTCAGTTCATCATAGACCCCTTTAAGCCGTGAATAACCACTCAATTGCCTAATATCATTGATGTCATTGTCGGTTTGATAAATCTCTTTGTATTTTGCATCTACTATCATTTGATAACCTTTCACGTCAAGAAGATAATCCAATTCGTTCCCGTTTTTAGTAAAGTGATATTTCACACCATAACCGAATTTGTCTTTCAATAATCCTAATACATATAATTCAAATAATTTACTCATGTCTATCCAAAATGGTGGGATAAGAATTTCATCTTGTTGTTCCGTATTTATGATATTGTATCCAAAGCGTTTCAAAATGAGTTTTGCCAAACGGATTGCCTCTTTATACTCTTTATAAAAAGCATTAGTTTGGGTATTTTTTATGTCATTTAGTTCAATTTCCTCTGAAATACCTTGAAATGCGGGTAGAATATAATTGAAAATATTGGCTGTATAGGCTTCTGCCTTTAGGTGTTTGATAGTTGGTAAATACCTTTGAATAAATCCTAACGCCTTTTTCAACAAACGGTTTTCTAAGCTATTCAAACCAAATTCCTCATAACTGCATATCGTATTTAAAGGTTTATTTTTAAGTAAATTTTGCTTGACGGTTTGACCAACTAATATTTTGCCTTTGACCTTGCCGTAAAGATTTTGTTCTACCTTATAGTATGACTTTTTGAGTCCTTTTCTTACAATCTCTTGAACGACCTTTAAAAACTGAACAACCAATAGAGGTGTGAGTAAATCTTCTTTTTGCTTGATTTTGATATAAGGTGCATCAAATTTAATCTCAAACAATTCGTCCGCATGTTGAGCAACATCAGGATGTTTTAATGCCGAAAAAAGTATTTTGAGGTAATTTGTCTGAACAATACTGTTTTTATTGAGTTTTGGTTCAACGTAAATCGCCAGTTGGTTTTTTTCATCTAACCAATCAACTCCGATATAGTAAGAAGTATGAAGTGATTTATTTTTTATTTCAAAACATTTACAATTCGTTTTATTGAGAAATAATTTGAATGGCAATAGGTCAATTTCGAGCATAGAAATATCCTCTCCGTCAGGATATTTATGATGTTCCGAAAAATGTTTATCTGTACTTTGTTTGAAAAATTTAGACATTTAGAGCTTCAATTTTAGATTTTACGCTTTCCAATAATATCCCATCTTTCAAATATTCTTGCAAAATAGGTATGATTTCATACTTCAATTTTAGTTCTAAGTCTTTTTCCTTTTGTACTAAAAAATAGCTATGCCCTAGTTGTACATCCTTAGCTTGAAAATCGGATGCTAAGTTTTCTTTTGAGAATAGTTCACTTACTGCAAAATAGAGATCTTTGGCTTTTTTCCTAAGTACGACATCTGTTATTACGTCATCTATCGCTTTATCAGTTGGTGGTACATCAACAAAAGCAAATCTTCTGCGAATAGCATAATCAATGTGTCCTACACTGCGGTCTGCTGTATTCATTGTGCCAATGATGTAAAGATTCTTAGGCAAAATAAATTCTGTACTCTCTTCTGAATCTTCACCATCGATTTTCAAAGCATACATACTCTCTACCAATTCACCTCGATATTCTAAAGCATAAATTAACTCGCCCAATACTGAGGGGAGATTAGCTCGGTTGATTTCGTCAATAATCAACACATAGTTACCATTTGGATTATCTATTGCCTTTTGTGCAAATTTTGTCAGGGTTCGATTCTCAACGGTATATTCTATTTGGTTATTATCGTTGGTCTTTACAGAAATACCCCTTACGAAATCTTCGTATGAATAGGCTGGATGAAACTGGATAATTTGCGTTTCACCATTTGCTACAACCACATCATTCTTATCTATATCTTCACCTGTTTTAAGATTGAAATTTGAAAATAAGAAACGACTGAATTCAAAAGACGTAATATCAACGTTAAATTCTTGTTTTTTTGCTAAAAACAGTTCATTCAGTTTCTTATTTCTTTCGGGTCTGCTCATTTTCGTAGCATCAATACCAAAAATCTTTAATGCGCTATTCAAATGCTTTTCACCATTCGTTGGAAAAAATTCATTAGGATAATAGCTATTCAATACCTTTAATAAAAAACTATCTCCAAAATATTTATTGCCTTGCTCAACATTTTTACTTTTGAGTACCTCTGAAAGTACAATCGCAATATCCTTCATAGCAGTCTCACTATCCATGTTTTTAAATAGTCCATGACCATGCAAACTATAATCTTGTTTTTTATCACTCCAATAAATCAGGTATGAGCGCGAAGAGCCTGGAGAATAATAACCTAATGGTTTTAACCCACGCTCAATCCACCAACAAAAACTATCATTCTCGCCTGTGCCTATACAGTAATTTTCCAAACTAAGATTAGGTATTTCTTCAATTGGAAATTTTTCTTGAAAAGCAGCTAATAGTATTTCATCTCTTCTTCGGTTTTGTATGACATTTTCTTCATTGGATTGAAAACTCTTAAACTACTGTACTGTGAAAAAGATTAAAGTTTAAAACATTGATTATCAATGAAATAGTTAAATACAATGTTATGTAAATACTCAATTAGTTTTTT
>JAYTUQ010000034.1:0-37980 GCA_043744455.1 Saprospiraceae bacterium
TAATTATAAAAAACAAAATAATTCATGCAACAATTTTACCCCAATTCTCTTATATCATTTTGCCTTAAAACGTTCTGTTTATTTAAAATGTTTCTCTAAATCAAAAACTAATGAATAATTTTTTTATTTTTTTATTTCTATTTTCATTTTCAACTAATGCACATGCACAAGTAGAAAACTATTGTATTGAAGGTGAGATTCAAAATATTTCAAAAGGAAAAATATTTTTGATTGCAAATAGCTTGAATAAGGATTATTATTTAGGAAATAATACCTTAGATTCCTCGAATATAGAGAATGGTGTTTTTAAATTTAAACGGAATATAATTAAAAATGAGCCACTTGCATATAGATTAGTAATTAGAAATGAAGGGAACATTTACTCAACAGGAGTTCTTTTATTATCTTCACAGGATCAAAAAATAGAGATAGATTCCATTAATGAATATATTTCACCTAATATAAGTAGCTCTATTCACCAAAAAGAGTTACGGAATGAATACACTTCCTTTGTCAAGTCCATAATTGATGAAACTCATAATTTGTATAACAATGAAGATTCTCTGTACGAAATATATAGAAACAAAATACCAGAGGAAATAGTGCAAAGATTGCGTTTAGAACAAAGAATGCTTCGTCAAAAAGCGGATTCTCTTTTTTTTGCTTATGCAGTTGATCACACAAACTCTTATGTTACGCTCTGGAAATTAATTGAACGCTTTGAAAATTTTGGATATACAAACCAATATTATGATATAATGAGAAAATTATCTCCCAAAATAAAATCTTCTTATGTTGCAAAAGAATTTTCTAAAAAATTGGAGTTGGCTAAATTACTTGCAATAAATACAGAATTCCCTAAACTAAAATTAAAGAATCTATCAGGCAAAAAGATATTTTTTAACGTAACAGAACTTAAAGCGAAATATACTTTAGTTGATTTTTGGTTTCTTAGATGTGGTCCATGTCTAAAAGAATTTCCTTTTTATAAAAAAATGCTTGATACATATAATAAAAAAGATTTTAATATCATAGGAGTGTCTATTGATAAAAGAATTGACATAGATAAAATAAACGCTCTCTTTCTCGAAAAAAAACTTAATTGGACTAGTTTTTTAGACGAAAATGGCACAATTGCAACCAAATTAGGTATATATTCTTTCCCTACCAATTTTTTATTAGACCAAAATGGAATAATAATTAGAAAAAACATATCCCCAACGGAATTAAATTTATTTTTAAAGAATGCTATCAAAAGCCAAAATATATATGACAACATAGAATCTAATATGCCAAAATAAATAGTCATTTGGTTCAAGGTTGTATCTGAAAAAAATCGCATTTATAGTATTATATTTTTTTAACAATCAAAATTTTTTAAAATGAAAAATGTAAAAATGAGCCTTGCAAATATTCAAGGCAAACTTAGCAGAAAAGAAATGAAAAGTATCATGGCAGGCAGCGGCTCTTGTAACGAAAGAGATTGCGGTAGCTGCCCTACCCTAAGTCCTGGATTTGGTTGTACTAGCACTTGGGGAACTCCATGGGGAAATAACTATTATTGTGGGCCGTATTATTCTCATGGTGGTCAGTTTGGAGGTTATTATTGCTCTAAAGCCCAAGCTTGATTCTGTGTATATAAAATTAGGTAGTAATTCAGAATACATGCTGGATTACTATCAATTTTAATTACTGTTAATTTACCTTTAATATAATAATGAAATTCAATGGAAAAGATATTAAATTGTTTTATTATCATTTTTTTAAATTTATTTTTAGGTGGATACAAATTAGATGCCCAACAAGTAAATTCTTTAAAAACAAAGTATTGTACAATAATAGGCAAAATATCAGATACTTCCTTGATAAATCAAAGTGTGCGAATCAATCTAATGCAACAGGGAAAAGATGATAGTATTGAATCAATACTAATACATCAAGATAAAACTAAACAGGATAGATATTTCACTATAAGGTTTTCTAAATCAGACTCAAATAATATGTATATCCTTCTGTTTGAAGAAGAAAATGATCAAGCATTTCAACCATTTTTCGCTTCCTTTTTTTTATGTACTGTGGATTCTATCTTTATAGAAGTAAAGAAAAAAGAAAATAAAATAAGTTTAGTATTTAAAGATAGAGATAACATTTTTGTTAATAATACACTTGATTCGATAGACTCGAATTTTAAGAAAAATTTCAGTGGAGAGGATACTCAAAATTCTTTAAAGATTTTATTTTTTAAAGACATAATAAAACTCATAGAAAAATACCCAGAAGCTGGTCTTTCCTCAATATGGCAATATCGAAGAGTAGCTTTTACAGATAGTTTGGACAATATTTTTATGAAAATATTATATGATAAAATAGATAGTTTAAGTAATATAAAATTCAAGCATCCGATAATTAATATGCTTAATAGTGAAATTAGGCCTAATCGACCAGCTTTTGATTTTTTATCTCAATCAATTGATTCTTCAATCATCAGTATAAATCGGTATAAAGGCTCTTACTGCTTATTAGATTTTTGGGCAAGTTGGTGTGGTCCGTGTAGAAAAAAAAATCAAGAATTAAAACAATATTACCATGAACTTTCATCAAAAGGTCTAAGAATTCTAAGCATTTCTATAGATGAACACTACGGATTATGGAAAAAAGCTGTTATGGACGATAACCTGCCATGGGATAATGCTTGGATATTTGATAAAAAACAAAAAGACATTCTTGATAATTTTTATAAAATAGACAGTATACCAACTACTATACTAATTAATCCAGATGGAAACGTAATAGATATAAATCCAAGCTTAAATCAAATAAAAAATGCTTTAAAGAAATAAATATTTTTTTTAACAATTAAAATTTTTTAAAATGAAAAATGTAAAAATGAGCCTTGCAAATATTCAAGGCAAACTCAGCAGAAAAGAGATGAAAGACATTATGGCTGGTAGTGGCGGCGGCAGCGGCGGGGATGCTTGTGCGACAAAAAAGTGTAAGCAACCTACTGGTTCATCGGATTGCTTTACCCCTTTTGGTGGTGGGGATTGCAAATGTTGGTATGGGTCGAAGTGTGAGTAAAAACTAAATAGTAGAATCTTTGTTGTATCTGGCGTTTTCCACAGGATCTTTCAAAAATTGGATTTATTGAAAAATAGTGGTAGAAATGGCGGTTATATGACAAGGTTCTACTATTTCTTTAAAAAACAATTTAATTGTTTAATTATTTAAAAAAAGTCAATAAAACTCTTTTTTTGATTATGTCAAATTATCAAATGCTTCTTAAAAATAAATTATCTCCAATCAACAGATTCGTTATGCTTAAAATTTACTTAAATTATATTGCTATTATTCTATCGATTTTTTGCCAACAAGGGTTCAGTCAAATACCGTTTGAAGCCCAAATAATATTTCCTCAATCTTTAATCAAAGATAAACTTTCTATTAGAATTGATAATGGCAGGGACTTTAAGGATATAAAATTTGAACTACATGAGAATCAACTTATTCTTTCAGATACATTTTACGGTACATATTCAGCTATAGAAATATTTTATCCAAATGAAGATGATAAAAATCAACCATTTTATGCAGGTTTTTTTGTATCTAAGGAAAAATCAACTATTCAGTTCTATCAAAAGGTCAATGAAAAAAATCCTATTAAAAATTATCAGATTAAAAACGCCATTGATATGAAAAATGAAGATTATATTCAGTTGAAAAATTTCGTGGCAGAAGAGGAAAAAGAGTCTATGGACTATATTAATAATCTTGGAAATATCCAAGTTACTGATTCAATTATGGCAATAGCTCAGGTAAAAGCCAATAAGTATGTAAATAAACAAACGGAATTTTTCAAAAATTGCAGTGGTTCATACTATTGCTTATGGTACTTTAAACAATATATTGCGGTAAACAATACTATACCAAGCGACAGCTTATTGGGCATTTATCAAAATGCGTTTCCTGAAAATATGAAAAATAGCTTCGAAGGATATGAAATAGTGAAAATAATCAATGGTAGAAGTGAAAAAAAATATATTACAGCTCCTAACTTTATTGCAACAGATATAAATGGTAATAAAATTTTTCTTGAAATGTTTCGCGGTTCTTATGTCTTAATTGATTTTT
This sequence comes from Saprospiraceae bacterium, assembly GCA_043744455.1. GTDB lineage: Bacteria > Bacteroidota > Bacteroidia > Chitinophagales > Saprospiraceae > JAAFJT01. The sequence continues at coordinate 4,129 of JAYTUQ010000034.1, forward strand.
GGGCTTCATGGTGCGGCCCTTGTGTTAAAGAATTGCCTTACATCAAAGAAATTAGAAAAAAGTATTCGGAAGAAGATTTAAAAATTATATTTATTACACAAGATAATGATTTTACATCATTTTCAAATGCGGTTATAAAACATAAAATTGATTTTGGTATCCATATTTTTTCTACACCAGATTTGATTAATCTGTATGGAGCACAAGCGATACCCAAAACATTTTTAATTGACCCTAAAGGGGTTATTATATACAATAATCAAATAGAAAAAGACAGTGATTTACATATCTTAAATCAATTATTGAAAGATAAAATAAAAAAGTGAATAAAAAATAATTATGGAAAAATCAATTGCAATCTTAACTTGTTGGTATGGAGAATACCCTTGGTATTTTCCATACTTTATTCACTCATGTGCATATAACCCCTCAGTAGATTTCATTATTATAACGGATAATGAAGCATTAATACCGAACAAGCCAGAAAATGTAAAAATTATTTATAAAACGATAGATGATATTAAAACAACAGCATCTGAAAAATTAGGGTTCAGTGTAAGTCTTGATTATCCTTATAAACTCAACGACTTTAAACCCGCTTATGGATTTATTTTTCGTGAAATTTTAAAAAATTATGACTTTTGGGGGCATGGAGATATTGATGTAGTGTATGGCGATATTAGATATTTTTTAACAGAAGATATTTTAGACCAATTTGACATCGTAAATAGTCGGCATGATTATACCACAGGGGCTTTTTGCCTATTCAAAAATAATGAACAGATAAATACACTTTTTATGCAAAGCAAAGATTATGAGGAGGTGTTAAGTAGTCCTGAACATTTTTGTTTTGATGAGTGTAATTTTTTACATTCATTATTAAGCAATGGAGTTTCTATTTTTGATTGCCCTAATAATATTCAAAGTATGACTTGGGTTGTGAAAAACGCAGAACGAGAAGGCAAGCTAAAAGCTTATTTCGATTTTATTATTATTGAAGGTGTTCCAGGACATATAAAATGGGATAAGGGCAAAATAATTTATAAAGATATGTACGAAGTAATGCTTTATCACTTAATATCCTTCAAAGTCGAATCAAAACGCCCAAAAGTGCATAATCCAATACCAGAAACGTTTTATTTCACAAAAAGAAAAATATTAATATAAAATTGAGTTTCCATATCTACCGACAATTAGATGCTATGGATTGCGGACCAACTTGTTTGCGTATGGTGGCAAAACACTACGGGCGTTCTATTTCATTGGAATACCTACGTAGCAAATCACTATATACTAAAGAGGGCGTTTCTATGCTGGGTTTAGCGGACGCGGCAGAAAGTATAGGTTTAAAAACTGTTGGGGCAAAGCTTTCTTTAGAACAATTACTCAATGATGCACCCTTTCCTGCCATTATTCATTGGAATCAATACCACTTTGTTGTACTTGTGTCCGCAACTAAGAGCAAATTTGTGATAGCAGACCCTGCAAAAGGCATAATAAAACTGACAAAAGATGAATTTTTAAACCAGTGGATTTCGACGGACGAAGAAGGAATAGGGAAAGGTATTACCCTCTTATTTGAAAGTACGCCTTTATTTCAGGATATGGACTTCTCTAATACCGAGCAAAATGGCAACAGAAAAATAGGTTGGAGCTATTTATTGAGCTACATAATAGAACACAAAGCTTATTTTTTTCAAATATTTTTAGGTTTACTTGTGGGTAGTCTTTTGCAGCTTATTTTTCCTTATTTAACACAAAACATTGTTGATATAGGAATTAATACGCGAAATTTAAATTTTGTGCAAATTATACTCGCTGCACAACTCATGTTGTTAATATCCCAAACCTTCATTGAGTTTATCCGAAGCCGTATTTTATTACATATCAGTACACGGATCAATATTTCTTTGCTTTCGGGTTTTTGGGCTAAATTATTGAAATTACCAATGCAGTTTTTTGATAGTAAACACCCTGGCGATATTATTCAACGAATAGGGGATCACCACCGAATAGAAACGTTTTTAACTGGTACAGCATTAAATACATTTTTTTCAATTATCAATCTTTTTATTTTTTCTTTTGTATTACTGTCGTATAGTGTAAACATATTTATTATTTTTATGGCTGGGAGTTTTTTGTATTTACTTTGGATTCAGTTGTTTTTAAAATACCGTCGTAAATTGGATTATCAACGTTTTACATTAGCAGCAAAAGAGAATAATTCGACCATGCAATTGGTGTATGGTATGCAAGAAATAAAATTACATAATGCTGAAAATACCTATCGTTGGGCATGGGAGAGTTTACAAGCTGGTTTGTTCAAATTGAATTTTAAAAGTTTATCTTATAATCAGTACCAACAATTGGGTTCTTTTTTCATTAATCAAAGCAAAAACATACTAATAACTTTCTTTGTTGCCAAATTAGTGATTGACGGCAATTTGACTTTAGGAACAATGTTAGCTGTTCAGTATATAATTGGGCAGTTAAATAGCCCTATCGAGCAGTTAATAGGTTTTTCACAACAGGCACAAGATGCAAAAATTTCTTTAGAGCGTTTAAATGATATACACTCATTAGATGATGAAGAACCCGTAGAAAATCAGTATAATCATAGTTTACCGACAGAATGCAGTATTAGTTTAAAAGATGTCTCATTCACATATCAAGTATTAACAAGAACCGAAGGTAAACTTTTAAAAATAGCCATAAAAGAAAATGATAAAGTAGAAGCTGGGCAGATAATGGGCTATATGGAAAGTATTGCGAATCCAACATTAGTGAGGGAAATAGATAAACAACTCAATTCAATCAATGACCTTATTCGTCAAAATAGAACAGATGAAATAATCCAATTTTTTCCTTCCAATTCTTCTGCGTTAGGTGGTTCTGTAGTAAAAGATGCAAAATTCCAAGTGGGGTCTTTAGGTGAATTACAAGTACCTTATCAAACCTTTATTCAATCTTTTATCACATTTAAAGACTTTTTAAGTACTGGCTTTTTTTTGAAAAAGAAAAAAATGTTAGCCACTGATATGCAAAATATTCAAAATCTACATGAAATATTAGACATTCAAAATAGTTTATTACAACAAGACCTCGCATTAAACGATGAGAATTTTAAAATGAGTGAGTCATTAGCTCACGATAGTGTGATTTCTGTTTTAGACTATCGAAATGAAAAAAGTAAATTGATTGCGAAGCAATTAACGTTACCGCAAATAAATTCCGCCATAGTTTCCAATGAAAGCCTACAAAACGAAAAAAGAAAAGAAATAGCAGAGTTGGAAAACCAAATTATTGTACAAAAAAATATTTTTATACAAGCTTTACTCACCATGAAAAGCCAAATACAGGCATGGGAATATAAATATTTACTAAAAGCACCTGTTTCTGGTATAGTATCTTTTACAGGTTTTTTTCAAGAAAATCAAGAAATAAGGTCGGGACAAATATTGTTCAATGTGGTACCTGAAAATATCTCTTATTATATTGAAATGTTGATTCCCCAATACAATTTCGGAAAAGTAAAGCAAGGGCAAGAAGTTTTACTGAAATTTCAAGCCTATCCTTATGAACAATATGGTTCAGTTCTGGGTAAAATTGAGTATATTAGCAATCTACCAACAGACAGTGGTTATTTAGCCAAAGTTGTTTTACCTAATGGTCTGATTACCAATTACAAAAAAACGCTACAATGTCGCAATGGGTTAGTTGCACAGGCAGAAATCATAACTGAAAATATGAGGCTTTTAGAAGGTTTTTACAGAGGGATAATTCATTAAGTAAAAAATATCTTCTCTTTGCTACAATGCTGACAGGACTAAAAATGGACAACTTAATTCTACTTTGATGCAGAATGCTAAGGACAAAGTCCGTATTGGTTTACCAATCAAAATGCAGTTGGACAACTTTTCCTATATGGAATATGGCATTTTGGAAGGCACAGTGCAACGCATTTCCCTCGTGCCACATAAAACAACTACTTAGTAGAAACCAGCCTAAATGATTCATTGCGAACCAATTATGGGAAGTCTATTCTGTTTCAACAAAAAATACAAGGCGCAGCCAATATCATCACCGAAGACAGGCGAATGGTGGAACGGCTATTGGAAAAGTGGCGGGATTTGTTTATCACGACTTTTTGACGGTTATCAATGATTCATGTTTTCCATTTTTCCATTTAACTACCCCTCAGTATATCACCCTTAAATTGTTGTTTATTAAAATTCAAACACATAAATATCATCACCACCTGTACCACCTTTGCGATTAGAAGAAAAATAACCTTTTGTTTCGTTTTTTGGTAGAAACATGATACCAAAATCATCATATTCAGTATTGAAAGGTTCGCCCATCGGGAAAGCTCTTGACGTCCGATTTTCAATTTCGATGTGATACAAATCATAACCACCCTTGCCATTTGATATGCCATCTGAAGAAAAATAAAGTGTTCCATTTTCAGACATAAAAGGAAAAACTTCATTTTTAGATGTATTCACACGTGGACCTAAATTGATAGGTTGTGACCAAGTTCTATCTTTCATTCGACGCGTCACCCACAAGTCCATCCCGCCAAAGCCCCCAGGCATATTTGAGGCAAAATAGAGTTTATTGCCATCTCTCGAAAGCGTTGGATGGCAATATGAATAGTTTTCACTTTCGAAGGGCAACATGTCTTCTCCGATGAAATTACCCAGTGAATCTCTTGTTTTGATATAAATTTTAAGCGTTGCCTTGCCATTTTTATTAAATTTAACTTTTCCTCCTTTTGAAGCGTTGCGCGACAAATACAACGTGTCTTGCTTTTCTGAAAAACACGATGGACCTTCATTGGTCTTAGAGTTGGCGCGATGCCCGAAAGCGGTAGGTTTAGTCAAATTACCCAATGTATCGAATAAAGAATAACGCAAATTAATGTCTTCATCAGCATGGTCGTCCGTTCCTTTTTTTGATGTTTTTTTGACAGAAGAGCAATAAAGTAACCCATTTTGGTAGGAAATGGGCGAAAAGTCATCTTTGTCACTGTTCAAAGTCGGGACATTTTTTATCGTGGCTTTCGAACTGGCATTGATGATGCGCCGTTTAGTAGGTAATGTAGCCGCAGAAACTTCGAGAACTGTTGGTTTGGCATTTTTGTCATGAGCCACTATCACTCCATGATGATTTTCTTGGCTAACGATTGCTGTCACAGCGGGTATTTGTGCCGATACTGAAAGCATTAATATGCTGATAATAAAAGAGTAACACATTTTTTTTGAATTTATATTTTTCATAGAGGTACTAATGATAAAGAGCTTTAAAATAGAAATAAAAATAATTTCTTGATTATTATCAAGTACACAGTTCATAACTTGACTCAACAACAAAAAAAATGGTTTTTGTGCCTATCATAAAAGGCTGAAATTTGTTTTGTCTTCAATGAAATTTTACTTTTATACATACATGAAAATTTTATACCAAATTTTTCATAACATTTCTTTTTTTAAGTTTTTCAACACAATTGTGTAATATCTTTTATGGATTAAACGAATTAACAAAAACGATGTCCAAGTCTCGTTAAAACAATTTACCTTTGTACTCAACTAAATAGGTTTTTAATTTTTAAAATATAAAATTTCAAAGACATGAATTCATTATTTTTGATATTCGGTTTGGGCGGTCAGGAAATATTTTTCGTTTTCATCATCGTCCTTTTGCTATTCGGTGGCAATAAAATTCCAGAACTCATGCGCGGTCTTGGCAAAGGCATCAAAGAATTTAATTCTGCTCGTGCGAATGTTGAAGACGAACTTCGTAAAGGAATGGAAGAGCCAGAAAAGAAAAAAGTTGAAAGCACTAATTAATTGCTTTATCACTTTAAAATACAATAGGCAGTAGGGCGCGAAAGTCGCTCTACTGCCTATTGTATTTTAAAGTGATAAAAGTAAGTAAGATGTATTCAAATAGCTTCTAAGTCATTAAAAATCAAGCTGTTATTGGTTTTAAAATACGTGACTATTTACACCATACGACTTAAAATTTTAAGAATGGATATTGCATTTGCAAAGCTAAAATCTTCAAGTTAAACTGTTCCTTAAATTTTTGATACCCCTCAGTATTTGCACCATGTAAAGGTCTGTGCGCCCGCATTAGATTTATTTTTTCAACTTCCTGAATAATGCTGCGCGTTTTATCATCGAAAAATGTTTCTGAAAAATGCTGCCAAATATAGGCAATTGCCGTACTGTTCGGGTGAATCATATCTGACGCATAAAAACGATAATCCCGCAAATCATCCATCATAATTTCGTAAGCAGGGAAGTAATGAACCTGTTCAAAAAGTTGGCTTAAAGCATCTGCTGCTAAAAGTAATACCGCTTTTGAACGATTATTTTCAATCACACCATCACGTATATGCCGAATGGGGCTAACAGTTACAATGATTTGACAATCAGCATTTTGTAAAAATATTTGTTCAAAAACAGGCTTATAAACGGTTATAATTTCTTCAACACGCAATCTTTTTTTCTCAAAATACTGAGGGGGTAGTTTATGACAATTTGCCACCACTTCGCCTGTTTCTTTCCACATAAAAACATGGGCTGTGCCTAATGTCAGTATGAGGCGATTCGTTTTTTTGAAAAAGTCCCGTGCTTTTGTCAAGCTATCATTGATGTTTTTTAGAACCACATCGCGGTCTTCACCTGAAAACTTGCTATGATGTTGCAATGAAGCCCACAAGCCATTGTATGGGAAAAGGTCTTTTTCCGTAAAAAAATCAGACTTTTCAACAGATTCGGATGAGCTTATGACTGCCAATTGTCTTGCTATACTGAGGGGGTTATAAATAATACCAAATGGATTTTGAAGAAAAGGCAGTTGCCTTACATTCAACATCGTCCCTATATTTTCAATAAAACATGAGCCAATACCCAATGTAAACGATTGATAATCAATGTTAAAAGGTGCTGCTTTTGGTTTTATTTCTGTTCTAAAACTTTGCATTATGCTTATTTTTCAACCCGCTGAATGAGTCGCGACGAAATCCGTAAAAAATCCATTTCTGTAATAATGCCCATCAACATATTTTCATCATTGACGACAGGCAAACAGCCAATTTTACATTCACGCATAATATCAAGGGCATCTGCCAGTTTTACAGTTGGTTTCACTGTTATGGGATTTTCGATCATGATTTCACCGACAGTGGTGTGTTTATCCTCTAATAATTGCGAATTATGAGCATATTCCCTCAATAACAACCGTGATGTTACCAAACCAACCAACTTCCCTTTTGCATCTTCTACGGGCATGTATCTTATTTTACGCCAATCCATCAATTGGACAACAAACTCGATAATGTCTTCTTTTTGTGTGGTAAATAGGTCGGTCTGCATAAATTCTTCAACTTTAAGCGCGGAAGGTTGATAGTGTTCAAGCGCATTGGGCGTTGGCATTTCCCAAGTATGGACGGGTTTGTCTGCCCATTGATTTTTGGCAATCGCAGCAGTTACGGTAGATAATGCTTCATCAGGAGTTACTTCTTTTACCAATTTTGTATAAGCGCGTAACAGCCATCTTGCGCCCGTCATTTGGGCTTTGGCTCTCGATTCGATGATGTCCATGTATTTCGTAATATCCTTTTGGTCTACGCCTTTTGAAGCTAATCCTTCACGCGCCATTGGCAATAATTCGTTGATAATCAAATCTTTAAGACTTATTTTAGCATCGTTGAACCAAGTGAATTTTGTATCAAATCCAAATTTTGCTGCTTTATAAAAATTATCGCTGATGTCTTCAAAACTGATATGTTTCGTCACATCGTCATAATTTTTAGCATAGCCTTCCATCAAACCCAACCAAAAGGCGGCATTGGCTGTCGAATCCACAACCGAGGGTCCTGCAGGTAAAACCCGACATTCAATCCGCAAATGTGGTTGTCCATTCGGTGAAATACCATAACAAGGGCGATTCCAACGATAAACCGTTGAGTTGAAAATTTGCAATGCTCGTAATTTGGGCGTTTTACCAGCAGCAATCATTTCCAAAGAATCCTCCTCAATAACATCACCCAACAAAACGCGGAAACGGGCGATGTCTTCACGATGTATTTCAAGCACACTTTCACGCAACCAATCGCTGCCAAAATTGACGCGCGGACGGCGCACACGCATGTGCTCGTTTGATGTACGCGTATCGAGAGCTTGTTGGAAAAGTGCAATTCGTGTTTCATGCCACAAACGCCGTCCAAAAACCAACGGAGAGTTGGCTGAAATGGCTACAATCGGTGCCAATAGCATTTGAGCAATATTGTACATTTTCACATAATTCTTAGGGGCAACCTGTAAATGCACCTGAAAACTCGTGTTACAAGCCTCTAAAAGTGGTGAATCATGTCGAATATGCAACTCATCAATGCCATCTAACCACAATTCAAAATGCTCATCACCCCTAAGTGAATGTTCTTTTATACTCTCCATCAAAGCGAGATATCGGGGTTTAGGCGTTAGATTCGACATATCGAGGTCGGGTTTTCGCAAGGTCGGCAAGATGCCTGTCAGCACCACTTCAGCACCGAACTCTTTAGCAACTTTGCGGATGCGTTGCAACCCCTCAGTATTTTCGCGCTCCATTTCGCTCAAACAATTGCCCGTAAATTCAAGGGGTGTGAGATTGGTTTCGAGGTTAAATTGCGCCAATTCGGTCGTCACATTCTCCCAATCCCCCAGTTTTTCTAAGACAGCCATGTTGATACAAGCAGGTTTGAAAGTATCTTTATCCACCAAGCACATCTCTTGTTCAGCCCCAATACGTGTGATGTCTGATTCAAACCAATCATTTTTTAGCATATAATCGAATGCCTCAACATCACGTAACAAATGACGCACAAAACTCTGCATTTGCTCTACGTCTCTAACGACTTTTACTTTCGCTTCTCCCATTTTAAGTTGATTTTATTGGCTGTTTAATGATTTAAATGTGCTGTTTATGATATATAAAATCATTTTTACACGCATATGATTTTTCACAAGGACTAAATTTTGATAGAAAATTTGACTTATTTATAATTAATGCGTAAAAATTTTAAAAAAAACTGCTCAATGGCATTTGAGCAGCTTTTTTAAGATTTTGTCTTCTAATCCATCAATGGCATTTCGGATACTTGCCATACGTCTTTGACATCGCTTCCTCGATGCGCTATAATAACAAGGTGGCATTTTTCAGCCATCCAATTTGTCGGCACTTTAAAATTGCCTGTCCACGACAATGCACCATTGAGTACCACCCCTTTTGCATCGCCTGATAGGACACGACGCAAAATGTGTTGGTGGCGGTAATCCGATTTTTTCCCTTGCGGTGTTTCTTGTTGGTCAGCAATATCATTTTCGGTCAATAAAATGCTCAAACGTAGGTCATCAGGCAGTTTATCGGTTGGCACAAGTGTTACAGTCATTATCAAATCACGCGTATCTTTTATGTATTTTTTGTTAATACCTATATTTAAAAGTGACGTTGTTTTCGATTCCTCCGCAATCAACCCCGCCCAATTCGCCTTTGTCACTTGCAAAGAACGTTGCCCATCAAATTTTTTACGATTCACGACGGCTGTCGGATAGCCCAACGGTACGCCCAACCATGCCTCCAAAGCCGTTCCTTCGGGTGTTCTGAAATCAAATTTTGAATCCGAATAAGGCGGTGCAAAATCTCCTGCGTGTATGCTCACAACAACCAAACGGTCGCCATAAATACTTTTCAAATTTTCCAATTCAGCAGCACCGGCAGGGCAATTCACACAACGAACGCCTGTAAATTCCTCAACTAACACCTTCTTGTCGCCTAAGGACGGCACAACGGGTGAAATTTCAGTACAAGCCGTACTCATTATTATAGTGCTGAAAAAAAACAACAATTGTTTCATGATTTTTATTTTTTAATCATCTAAAAACTCATTTCGCTCTATTCTAAATGAATTCAAAGGTTTATTATTTTTGATAAAATGACACCACGCACAGGTTTTTTTGCCACAACCTTTAAAATCCTGCGCTTGAATTCGTTCCCACGATTCCGAAATCAACCCCCTCAGTATTTGACTATCTTTTGGCTCGAAGTCAAACGTTTTTGTTTTAAAATGACCTCTTAAATCGGCTTCGACATAACTAATTTCTCCCGATGTGACACGTATCAAATTGGCTCTAAAATTCTCATACAACAGTTTGTAAAAAACCAATTGTCGCCAATAATCACCCCCTAACGGGTTTCGTGTTGAAGGACGGCGCAACTTTTCATCGGCTTGTTTGCCTGTTTTGTAATCCACAATATGCACCGAACCGTCTACCCGATATTCAATTTTATCTAAAATACCTCTTACAGGCACACCCTCAATTTCTGCAATGACAGTTTTTTCAACAACGACTGCTTTAGAAAATTTATGCACAAATTGGTGATAATATTTCAACAAGTTCTCACGCCCATGTGCTAGACGATGTTCAAAATCCAATGGCTCAAAAAACGGTCGGCGGCGCTGCAAATCTGCCTCAAAAAAGTTCACAAATTCTTCACCACTTGGAAATTGTTTTTCTTTTGACCGCAACATTTCACCAAACAGTTTACGCAAAGCAAAATGCACGGCTTCACCATATTGAAAATACTCACTCGGCTGCGAAGGCACTTTCAAAATATAAGAAAAATAAAAACTCAATGGGCAATCCAAATAGGCATTAAGCGCAGATATCGACAGTTGAAAACTTTTTAAAACCTCTTTTATGAAAGCTTTTTCAAGCAAATCTGACTCAATGTCGACCCCCTCAGTAATTAACGTCATTTGATTGTCTAAAACCAAATTATCATCAAGTTGCTTTTTTTCAAGGGAATCGCCTTGCATTTCTGCTATAAATTGTGTTGGCATTAAACCTTTTCCACGTCCGTCTATGTGTGCATAACTAACCGTTAAATGTTCTTTTGCGCGTGTTGTCGCCACATAAAACAAGCGACGTCTTGCTTCAGTAGCATCTGTTTCTGCCGTAAAAGTGAGCGTTTCGGGTAGTTTAAACCGATAAATGCTGCCGCTACGGGCTTCTTCCCATTCCGTCTTGACGGCATCAACAATAAAAACGCGGTTAAATTCTAAACCTTTTGCAGAATGTGCTGTCGTCAAAACAACAGGATTGCTCCCGTCTTTGGCAACTGTATTTTTAATAAACTCCAAACGGATATTGTTAGCATCCATTAAATCCAACGTTTTTAAAAAATCTGTTAGGCTCAAACGAGGTCTTTTAGCCGTTTCATTTTTAACAAAATCAAAAAAAGTATAAATAATTTGCGTAAATTCCGTTTTGTTTTCTTCATTTAAAATCCAGGTCAACAAACCGCTTTGATTCAAAATATGCTCGACCAAAACAGGCAAAGGAACATTGCCCACTGCCGCAATCCATGATTCGAGATGTGATGAAAAAGTGGTGATTTTATTTTTTTCTAAAAACTTAATGCGGGGCAATTGAGCAATTGTTTCTCGCCACATCATTTTTGCATATTTGATTTGTTCAAGTAGATTTTCAGTCTGCCCTTCAATATTTTCAGGATTTTTCTTAGCCAAATAAGTCGTTAGTTTTAAAACATCGTGTTGCAAAATGCCTAAAAAACGAATGTTGAGAATTTTGAACAACAAATGCTCGCCACCATACGGATGACGATTTTCTAAGGCAATATAGGTGAGTAAAAGTCTTAAATTTTGAATCAAAGCATGGTCTAAAATATTCAAGGCACGACGAACAGTATAAGGCACACCACGTTTATCAAAAAGGTCAATAAAGGGTTCAATTTGACGATGCCGTGCATAAATAATGGCTGTTGTACTGAGGGGGTTAATGGGCAAAGCTTCGATTTGTCGAACAATGTCTATGACTTCTTGAGTACGGTTTGGATATTCATTGATTTGAGGTTGAATGTTAGATGTAGCAAAAGCACCTTTTGCGGTCAGTTGTTTTTCTAAATTTAAACCTTGAATATTATTTAAAATGCGTAATTCGTTGTTTTCAATGATATTACGTGCCGAATCGAGAATATTTTGCGAAGAACGGTAATTGTCTTTCAAGACAACCACTTTGATATCATTTTTATAGGTGTCATAAAAATCTACCAAACTTTTAAGTCTTGCGCCTTGAAATTCATAAATCGCTTGGTCGTCGTCTCCCACAATAAAAATATTGGGTTGCTCCCAAAAACCAATGAGTTGGCTCAAAATGCGGTTTTGCGAACCATTTGTATCTTGAAATTCATCTATCAAAAAGTACAAAAATTGCTCTTGATACCCCCTCAGTAAAAATGGAAAACGGTCGAACGCATCAATGACCCATAAGACCATATCGTCAAAATCGTAGCGATTTGCAGTTGCTTTCAAGGCTTCAAAACGATAATAGAGTTGCGCCGCCGCTTTGAGTTTATCCATTTTGTCGACTTCATCGGCAACGGCTTCTGCTTTCAAATCGCCTTTTGAAAATAGTCCTTTTTTACTAATTTTATATTGAAAATCAGGATTTTTTGGCAGATATGCTAACCAATCATCAATTTTTCGGCTAATATACTGAGGGGTCCATGCTTCGGTTTTCATCAATTTGAAAAGGTCGGCAAGGTGTTTTTCATAAAAATAAACGTCTGAACCACGCCCACGTTTGAGCGCATGTTCATGTGGCAACTCGTCGAGTAATTGACGAATGATTTGTCGGCGTTCCAATTCGTCCAACTGTGTCAACTCTTGTCGCCCAAACAAATCGAGATTGTCTTGAATCACGCGGTTGCAAAATGAGTGGAATGTGCTAATATGCACTTTATGTGCGGCGGGCCCGATAAGACTTGTCACACGTTCTCGCATGGCTTGCACGCTAGCATCCGTAAACGTCAGACACAATATATTATAGGGTTGCGTGTCGGTAATCGTCAATATTTGCCCGATACGTGCTGCGAGGATGTGCGTTTTGCCCGTTCCTGGTCCTGCGATAACGAGGGTCGGTCCGTCTGTGTGCGCTACTGCAGCACGTTGTTGTGCATTGAGCGAGGCGAGCGTTTGGGTGAATTTTTTATTGAAATCGGGCATTCTGCTGTCTTTTGATTTGCCTTGTTGTTGGACGACGATTTGGAGAGTCAAATCAGAGGGGATTTTAATAAATGACTATAAAATCAAGCAATATCAAGTGAAACTATCAATTTACCACCCAATCCTTTATTGATAATTCGAATTAAAGTTGATAAACGAATGTCAGAGGCATTATTTTCAATACGTGAAATATAGGTTTTTGTCGTGCCACATTTGTCTGCGAGTTCTTGTTGGGTCAAATTGAGTTTACGCCGTGCTTCTTCAATCAATACGCCAATTTTAAAGGCTTCAAACTCTTGTTCCCAATGTTCACGTTTGGGTGCACCTCGTTCACCGTATTTTTTGTCGAGGATTTCTTCAAAGGTTGTAATGTTTGACATTTTTTCCATTTCTATTATTTGTTTTCGCTGAAATATTCAGCCATTATTATTAGTGCTAATTTGATTTCTTCTTTTGGCGTTTTTTGCGACTTCTTTTGAAAAGCATTCCCTAAAACAATAATTTGACCTTTATCAAAAAAAGCGAAAATGCGGTAAATATTGCTGCCTACTTGAACCCGTGTTTCGTATAAACCCTTTGTGCCTTCAATATGCTTAAAATATTTTTCAGGAATTTTTGGTAAAACACGTAAAAGTCCCAATGTCCATTCTATCTTTTTTTGAACGTCATCTGTTTGGCTTTCATAAAAATCCAAAAAATACCTTTTATATGCAACGAGTTTTCTCATGTTACAAAGTTATCTGATTAGCTAACAATTTTCAAATTTTTGAAAATAAAAATTCAACTCTCGACGAAATGCGTAAAAAAATCTACCAAAGCACAGTACCTTGTGTTGCATAATACCTTTTATTAACCATATCTTTGCATCATGAATACAGAAAATGCAAAACAGCAAATGCGAAAAGGAGTTTTGGAGCTGTGCGTCCTCTCCATCATCGCCGCGCACGACGAGATATATCCTGCCACCATTAGAGAATTACTCGGTGAGGTAGGTATCGAAGTTGTCGAAGGAACATTGTACCCGATGCTGACAAGGCTCAAAAACTCGGGTCATTTAGGCTACTCATGGCAGGAGTCTGATGCGGGACCACCGCGCAAATATTACAAGATTACAGATGCTGGACGCAGCTTCCGCACTGAATTGTTGGAAGCGTGGCGTGAGTTCGTCGGCTCTGTTGACAAATTGTTTTTAGATGACTGAAAACAAAATCCCTCAGTATGAGGCATAAAAAATATTGAAAATCAATACTTTAACAAGAAAAAAGGGTTTAAGGTTTTTTTAAATCTATCATCCAAATCACAACAAAAAAGAAAAATGAATAAGGTACTAAATATCAACCTCGGTGGTTTGCCGTTTACGATTGACGACGAAGCCTACCGAATGTTAGAAAACTATTTACAATCGCTTCACAACCATTTTCGAGCCTCGGAAGGGTATGAAGAAATCATGAATGACATAGAAGCCCGTTTGGCGGAACTCATAAAAGAAGGCATGGGTAAACGCGGCATCGTGACGCATCAAGATGTTAAAAATGCCGTTAGTGTCATGGGCAAACCCGAAGACTTCGGTGCGGAATCAGTAGATGAAACGCAAAACGCTTCTTCGCAAGGGTCACATACTGAGGGGTCAAAAAAATCAGGTTCCGCAACAGGCGGTGCACCTTTCCAAACAGGAAAACGTCTTTTTAGAGATGGTGAACGGAAGATGATTGGCGGCGTTTGTGCGGGTTTGGCTTCTTATTTTGGCATTGAAGTCGTGTGGTTACGCATCGCTTGGGCAGTTTTGTTCTTTTTTGGCGGCTCTGGTTTAATACTTTACGTCATTTTGTGGGCAGTTTTGCCTTCTGCAAAGACAACTGCCGACCTTTTGGCTATGCGTGGAGAACCTATTGATGTCAATAATATTGCTAAAACGGTAGGGACGAGCTTCGAAAAATTCTCTGAAAAGGTCAATGAGTTCGGAAAACCTGAAAATCAAGAGCGTTTTCAACAACAAGTGCAGAACATTATTACGAATGTGGGTAATGTTTTGAAAGCTATTTTCGCTGGCTTGGGCGGTGTGGGTCGAGTAGTAGGCATTATGATAGCCATTGCTTTGATCATATTTATGTTAATATCGTGGTTCGGTTTAACTATAGCTGCCAGTTTTGGGTCTCCATTGTTGGGTTATATCACCGATGAAGGTTGGAAGGTTTCGTGGGCAGGTTTCAATGTCTTTGCGATAATGGCATCTATTTCTGCTCTGTTGATTTTAGCGATTCGTCGCCTTGTTTATAAGCGGGAGGCTGGTTTCGGTATCGTGGGTGGTTTGTGGACGTTTTTGGCGATTAACTTTTTTGCACTTATTTCCATAGGTGGCTCAATGGCTAAAAACTTTTCAAATAGCTTTAGCAACGAACAGGTCATGAATATTGAAAATATTGATACCCTCGATATTACCATAGCTTTGAACAAAGCTAATAATAACGTCCACTTCGGTGACCTATTAGTATTCGACGATTATTTGGTTAGCCTTAATGTAGATATGAATATTGAACGCAGCGAAAATGGTAAATTCGAATTAATTACAAACTACAAGTCGCAAGGTCATTCGCAGGACGAAGCGCAACAGCTTGTTAAAAATATTCAATATACCCCCTCAGTATCGGGCAATGTATTGACTGTTCCTGAATTTTTTAGGATACCAAAAGGCAATAAGTGGCGGGCGCAAAATATTCATTTAACGCTTAAAGTACCTGATAGTAAAATTATTAGGTATGACAGAAACGCAACAGGCGTTATTCATGATATTGAAAGAGACGGCGATGATGACAATGACAGTTATTGTTTTGACAGTTCGACTCGTTCATGGAAAATGACTGAAAACGGTTTCGTCTGTACGCTTACTGAAGCGGATAACAATAATCGTAAGAATAAAAAAAGAAAACGGTAATCCGTTTTTATATTCAGACTTTGTAACATGGGTTATAAGCCAATCGCTTATAACCCATGTTCTATAATTGAGCATTTTATCGCTACATTGTAAAACTTTTGTCAGCATTGTCACCAATTACAAAACACTGCGTCTCTGTTGATATACTGAGGGGGTGGCATGTGTTGTGAAAATCATTCAACAACGCTCAAATACCATGACCAATTATCAAATAAAACGCTACTTTTGACGCGTTTTACGTCTATATTATGTAATGAATTAGCAAATATTTAAATTTTGACAATGAAAATCAGTAAAATCGTTCTCGTATTAACGGTATTAATTATGGCTATACAAGCCGTTTCTGCTCAAAAAATCGGGCATTTGAATTCTGGAAACATCCTTGCGATGATGCCAGATGCGGCAAAAGCCGATAGTGGTTTGGTCATTTATCGCAATGAGTTGGTTGCGAAAGGGGATTCGGCGGGTAAGATTTTTGAAACAGAATACAAGACTTTTGTCGAAGCATACAACGCAGGTACGTTGTCTCAGCTTCAACTTCAAAAACGCCAAGACGATTTGAAGCAAAAGCAAGAAGCTCTCCAAAACTATTCAAAGGAGATTGATCAACGCATCGCAAACTTGCGCCGTCAATTGCTCCAACCGATTCTCGCTAAATTGGATGAGGCTTTAGATGCTATTGGTAAAGAAGGTGGATACCAAGCCATTTTCGACAGCAGCACGGGTCATACTCTTTTTGCATCAGAAAGTGATGATGTAACAGAAATGGTGAAAAAGAAATTGGGTCTGAAGTAAATTTTACTTAAAAAGTGACTAAAAAAATAAGCGTTGAACAGTTTTAAACTGTTCAACGCTTATTTTTTACGCGATTATGTATATTGCGAGATAACGCTTTATGGTACATGTATCCATTGCCTCCATCTTCAGATGGAGGGCTATAATTAAAGCCAAAACTGTTTGTGTTTATTTTTTTCTCCATCTGAAGATGGAGGCAATGGATACAACATGTACCATAAAGTATATAGTTCCGTTATATTTTACACTTAAAAATAGAAAATAATGAAAATGATTTATTTTAAAATGGTGCTTTTCATGGCTCTGCCAACCTTACTTTTAAGTCAAACCACGACCCCCTCAGTACCTTATTCAAAATCTATTGAAGCGAATGGATTTTTGTTCATTTCAGGACATTTGGGTACAAAAGATGGCAAACTGATGGATGAAACTTTTGAAACAGAGGTAAATCAGTCTATGCAAAACCTAAAGGATGCCTTGATAGAAAAGGGGCTGACTTTCGATGATGTCGTCAGTGTCATAATTTATCTTAAAGACATGAACAATTATGACACTCTGAATGCAGTTTATCGGACGTTTTTTACGACGCGTTTTCCGACACGCACCTGTATTCAAGTCGCTGCGTTGCCTCGAAATGGGCATGTGGAAATTTCTGCAACGGCTGTTTTTCCTCAGAAAAAGAAAGGAAAGAAGTTCAAAAGATAGTTTTTGGACAATTTTAGGGTTTTATACTGAGGGGGGTAGAGATTGGGGAAATCTTCGAGATTTCCCCAATTTGAACGCCTCACCTTAAATTTGAGGCACTTATTTGGTAGGAACTCTCACCAAAGTCTCTAACAAAAAGCCCCAAAATTTCTGTACCGAACTGATTTGAACGCATTCGTCAGGTGAATGTGCGCCGTGAATATTAGGTCCAAAAGAAATCATTTGCATACCCGGATAGTGCGTTCCTAAAATACCACACTCTAAACCTGCATGACAAGCACTCACCAAGGGCTTTTCATGGTAACGTTCTAAGTATAAATCACTCATCAATTTGACAATCGGCGATGAAGGTTTTGGTGTCCAACCCGGATAAGCACCGCCATAAGTTACTTTTGCACCCAACAACTCAAATGCTGCTGTTAAGGACATTTGCAAGTCCGTTTTTTCAGAATCAACAGAACTACGGGTTAGGCATAGAACCTGATAATGACCCTCTTTGACCACAACACGCGCGACATTATTAGAGGTTTGAACTAAGCTTGCAATATCGGGACTCATGCGGTAAATGCCATTTTGACACGTATATATAGTACGCAAAAACTTAGAAGTGAAATCTGCCGACAACACTTGTGATGGGACGTCAATAGCTTCGATAGAAATATTGAGATTTGGGTCAGTTGTCGCGTATTCTGCTTGTAAAATGCTTTGAAATTGCTCAATCTGTTGTTTTACTGAGTCCATATTGTTTTCAGAAACGACAATATCTGCTATTGATTCACGCGGAATCGCATTGCGTAAACTACCACCTTCAATAGCGGCTACTTCAATTTGAGCATCTTGAACGAGGTTGAACAAGCAACGATTCATCAATTTATTGGCATTGCCACGTCCTTTGTGGATGTCCATACCCGAATGTCCGCCCGTTAAACCTTTGATTTTGAGGCGAAAAGCGGCTGTATGTGTCGGTTTTACTGAGGGGTATGTACCTGTTGCTGTGACATCTATGCCACCTGCACAACCGATTGTCAACTCGTTGTCTTCTTCAGTATCTAAATTGAGCATAATATTTCCTTCAAGCAAACCACCTTCAAAAGCTAAAGCACCCGACATGCCTGTTTCTTCGTCAATCGTAAATAAAGCTTCCAAAGCAGGGTGTGGAATATCTTTTGAGGACAATAACGCCATGATGGCAGCGACACCAATGCCATTGTCTGCGCCCAAAGTCGTGCCTTTAGCTCTGACCCAATCGCCGTCCACGTACATGTCAATGCCTTGTGTTAAAAAATCGAAATTTGTATCACCATTTTTTTGATGCACCATATCCAAATGGCTTTGTAAAACCACTGTTTCTTTATGTTCCATGCCGCTTGTGGCAGGTTTAGTGATTATCACATTGCCAATATCATCAACTGTTGTCGGTAGTTTCAAGGCTTCTCCAAACATTTTGACGAATTGAATAACGCGTTCTTCTTTTTTTGAAGGACGTGGCACGGCGTTTAAATCTGCAAAATGATGCCACAAGGCACTGGGTTCTAATTGTCTGATAGATGCGTTCATCTTTTTTGTTTCGATTGATTTGATTAGTAATAATGAATGATAAATGTAGAATAATAATTGTGCAAGATATTGAAAATCAATTTATTGCAAAACACAGTGACATGCTTCTTATCTTAATTTGCTTTTAGAATTAAAGGATTGAGTTTGAAAGTTAGCAAAGATAAAAAAAGAATTAGGCTTTCACGGCTCATATCAGAATTGCGAAATCTTTAAGATGTCGCAATTCTGAACTCGAAATACAGAATTTACTGAGGGGGCTATTTCCATAAATCTTAATGATACAAAGCTGTCAAAACGGCTTCATTTTCTTTATTTTGTTTTAATGTGATAAAAAATTAATCAAAAATTGATTTTAGGATAATAAGAGAATGGTTTAAAGTCTTTACTTTCGCTCTTTACCTCTGTATTATTAACGCATTAAAATTATCATATGACCATTCATATCATCAACCGTTCTAAAAATGCTTTACCTAATTACGAAACAGAAGGATCGGCAGGTATGGACTTACGTGCCGATATTGACGCGCCCATTGTTTTAGGTTCACTTGAACGCAGCTTGATTCCTACAGGCATATTTATTGAATTACCACAAGGCTTTGAGGCACAAATACGCCCACGGAGCGGTTTAGCTGCTAAACGGGGCTTGACATGCCTCAACAGCCCTGGAACAATTGATTCAGATTATCGAGGTGAAATCAAGGTCATTTTGGTTAATTTATCGAATGAAACGCAAACAGTTGAACCCGCCGAACGTATAGCACAAATGGTTATTGCCAAACACGAACGTGTGACGTGGGAAGAAAAAAGTGTTTTAAACGAAACACAACGTGGGGCAGGTGGGTTTGGTAGTACTGGAAGACAATAAAAAAAATAAACATAGCCACTCTAAAACCTATATTTCATTATTAAAAAAAACTAATACTAAAATATGAAAATCATCATTCCTATGGCAGGTAGAGGCTCTCGCCTGCGTCCCCATACATTGACAGTACCAAAACCTTTAATTGCTGTGGCAGGGAAACCTATTGTACAGCGATTGGTAGAAGATTTAGCGCAATCCTTCAATGGAGAAATCGAAGAAGTGGCGTTTATCACAGGTGAATTTGGCGAAAATGTAGAGCGTCAACTCATTGCTGTAGCGAACTCAATTGGCGCAAAAGGCACTATTTACAAGCAAGATATGCCTTTAGGTATTGCTCACGCCATTGGCTGTGCAGGACCCAGTTTGGAGGGTAATATCATTGTAGCATTTGCAGACACCCTGTTTAGAGCTAATTTTAATTTCAATTCTAAGGAAGATGGCATTATTTGGACACAAAAAGTAGAAGATCCGTCAGCTTTTGGGGTCGTAAAATTAGACCAGAATAATATTATAACAGACTTTATCGAAAAACCACAAAACTTTGTTTCCAACTTGGCTATCGTCGGCATCTATTATTTCAATCAAGGCGAAAAGCTGCGTGAAGAGATTGAATATCTCATAAAAAACGACATCAAACTGAGGGATGAATATCAGTTGACAAGTGTTTTAGAGAATATGAAAAACAACGATACGAAATTCCGCACAGCCACCATAGACGAATGGATTGACTGCGGTAATAAAGAAGCGGTCGTACATGCCAATAAGCGTATGCTCGAAATCAAGAAAGCGGAATCGATGGTGGCCGCTTCTGCCAAAACGCGGAATTCTGTCATCATCCAACCTTGTTTTATTGCAGATGGGGTCAATATTCAAGATTCCGTTGTGGGACCCTATGTTTCGATAGGGCGCAATACGTCAATTGAAGGCAGTGTGGTTGAAAATACGGTCATTGGGGAAGAAACGACAATTATTGACGCTATTCTTAGCAACAGTATGGTAGGCAATTACGTTGAGTATATTGGTCGTAAATCAGAATTAAGCATCAGCGACTATTCTACATTTGCGTCGTAATTGAATGGTGAAATATGAATGATAAAATATGAAAAGAGGCCCCCTCAGTATAAATGTTGTCTTTTCCTTTTTTATATTCTATCATTCATATTTTTCAATAGTTTTTAAGAAAATACAACATGAATCTTGCTGTCAACAATATCGAATTTCAAGCACTTTGCAAACTGAAACAAGGCTTGCAAAGTGTTTTATTTTTAGCTATATGCCTAAATAGCCCATTAAGTACTCTTTCAGCTCAAATCTCAAACCAAGCACAGGCTATCCGCATTTCAGAAGAAGAAGTGCATATGCAAGAAAAATACATGGCTGCTGTCGTGCAGCAGCAAATCGGCAAATTGGAAGGTGCTTCTAAGCTGTTTTTGGAGGTTTTAGATAAAAACCCTAAATGTGATGGCTGTGCGTTTCAGTTGAGTCGCCTCTATGGCAGCATGGGTGAGAATCAAAAATCCATTGATTATGCTAAGAAAGCAGCTGAGATAGACCCTAAAAACAAGTGGTATCAAATCCAATTGGCAGAAAGTTTTGAGAAAATTGGTAAAGACAAGGATGCCGTAGAAGTTTATCGTGATATGATTCAACAAAACAGTTTTGAATCAGGCTTGTCCGAAGAGATGTATTTTCGGTTGGCTCATGCTTACGTGCGCATCAGCGAACCAGCAAAAGCGATTAAGATTTTAGAGGAATTAGAAAAAAAAACAGGCATAGATGAAGATATTACGGACAAGAAATGCTTGACTTATGAAGTGATGAACGAACCAAAAAAAGCAGCACTGGAGTTAAAAAAACTGGCAGATGCTTATCCACGCGTCATTGGTTATCAACATCAAGCTGCTGAATACTACCTTAAATTGGGTGATAAAACTACAGCCACCGCTTTTTATCAACAAATATTGAAAAATGACCCCAATGACTCGAAGGCACGTCTGGCATTGGCAACAAAACAAGCCCCCTCAGTATCTAATACCTCTGCGAATGCAGAAGTCAATTATTTAAACTCTTTAAAGGAAATTTTTCAAAAATCAGAGATTCAGATTGATGAAAAAATCAAAACCATCTTACCTTATGCCCTTAAAATTGCCGATGGTAAAGACAAAGCATTGGCAACAGCAGGTTTACAATTAGCAGAAATATTAGAACGGGCACATCCGACCGAAGCAAAGTCTTACTCACTTTTGGGCGATATGTTGTATTACAATGGGCGACCGAATGAGGCATTGGTGAAGTATAAAAAATGCTTAGAACTCAATAAATCCATATTTGCCGTTTGGGAACAAAAAATGTACACAGAGGACGAATTGGGTCTATACGACGACCTTCTGAAAACGAGTGAATCGGCTTCGGATTTATTTCCAAATCAAGCCATTGCCTTTTATTTCAATGGTATTGCGAATGAGAAAAAAGCACAATATGATGCTGCTGCGGCTTCTCTTGAACAAGCGATATTGATGTCGGCTAAAAAACCACCTTTGAAATTAGATGCACTTGTTTTGTTGGGCGTAACGCACTCTAAATCAAAGCATTATGCCCAATCTGACAAAGCCTTTGAAGAGGCTTTGAAACTGAATAATCAATCCCCAATTGCTATGATACGTTATGCCAATGCCCTTGTGGGGCGAGATGGGTTAGGGGACAAAGCAAAACAGTTGGCTGATGCTGCCCTAAAAATGACAACGGAATCAGACCCCTCAGTATTGGAAGGTTTTGGAGATTATTTGTACAAGTCAGGTGACAAAAGTAAAGCCGTCACGTATTGGCAAAAAGCAAAAGAGCAAGGCGCAAAGTCTGCCGTTTTAGATAAAAAAATATTAGAAAAAGCGTTTATTGAATTGCCCTAAAAACATTTTAATGCGCTGATTAACACTATTTTACAATTTAAGATTCATAATGAAGTCTATACATTTCTTTTTTTTAGGTTTAACCTTAACATTATTTGCTTGTCATACGGCAAAAAAATCATCTACAACCCCGGCACTGAGCCTTGATAATTCATCCCTTACAATTTCATCGGTTTTATTGAAAATGCAAGGCAATAACTTTGATTTTGAACATATGAATGGAGAGGCGGGTGTGGATTACAAAGGGCAACCGTTAAATATAGCCGTTTCGTCATCTGTTAGATGGCGACGAGATTCAGTCATTTGGCTGAATGTCAGAAAGTTGGGGTTTACGGTTGCGCGCATACAAGTGACACACGACTCTGTCTTTGTTGTCAACTATTTGCAAGGCAATTACATCGCAAAAAACTTATCTTACATAGAACAAACTTTCGGTGTGCCACTTGATTTTTCTATTTTGCAAAACGTTTTGTTAGGAAATCCTGTTTTTTTGACTGAAAAGGACAAATTGACCCTTGAAAAATCTGCAGATGGCGATGTTATACTGAGGGGTAAAGACAATCGTTGGAAAGCGACCTACAGACTAGATGCAACTAATTTTGTAGTGAAAGAAATGTTATTTGAAGAGCCTGCAACGAACCGAGTTTTGAAAATAGGTTATAAAAGCTATGCTAAAGTTCGGATGCCTAAGGGCTTGCAACAGGATTTCTCTTACCTTCGCGTAATAGAGGCTGAAAGTACTCAAACGGGTAAAGTATCTGTTCAACTTGAAATAGAGCCAGAAAGTCTTGAAATCAATGTACCAAAAAATATCAAATTTGAGATTCCAAGCAATTATGAAAAGAAGGATTAATAGAGGTTTAAGAAGCTGTTATCGTTTCCTAAACTTTTGTGTTTTGTTATTACTCACGTTGCTTTTTTGTTCAAACCAACCACTAAAAGCCCAAGATAAACGGGCAGAACTGGAACAAAGACGGCAACAATTGTTGCAACAAATTGAGGCTAAAAACCAAGCGTTGGGTAAAACTAAAAAAGAAAAATCAGTTGCCCTTATTCAATTGGAATTGCTTCAAGACCAAATCGAAACCCGTGAAGCACTCATCAATACACTGCAAGAAGCAGTTTCTGAAACGGATAAAATCATAGACCGTACTGAGGGGGTCATCATTTCGCTCAATGAAGACCGGGAACGCCTACGTGTGGAATATGGGGCAATGTTGCGGCGTGCCTATAAAATGAAATTGCCCAATAGTGGGTTTATTTATATGCTTTCAGCTTCAAATTTTGAAGAATCTTATAAAAAATGGCAATATTTTCGTCAATATGACAAGTTTAGAAAGCGGCAAGCAAGGCTTATAATGGAGACACAGCAAGCCTTAGAAGCTAAAAATGACTTTTTGATTCAACAAAAAAAAGAAAAAGAGAATTTGTTGGGCGTTAATGAAAAACAAAAAGGCATCATAATTTTCGAAAAAAAGGAAAAAGATCTACTCGTTAAAGGGCTTAAAAGTACTGAAAATCGTCTGGCAAGTGAATTAAAATCAGCCCAAAAACAGTCCGCAAAACTCAATGCAGCGATTGAAAATTTGATTTCAATTGAATTGGAATCACGCCGTCGGCTTGCCGAAGAGCGTCGCCGCAAAGCACTAACGGAATCGGAACGATTGAAAAAAGACCGCCCGAAAGATGAAAAAAGGAATGCCTCAAGAAACGAATCTGTTCAAAGTTTAAAATTAGAAGTATTGACAGAATCGAATGAAAATTTGGCACTTTCAAGTGATTTTAGGTCTAATAAAGGTAAATTTCCTCCTCCTGCGGTTGGTACAATTGTCCGTGATTTTGGTAAACAAAAAGTCTTAGATAAAGTGACTGCGGTTAATAATGGTATAGACATTCGAACGGCAGCGGGCGCAGAGGTAAGAGTAGTATTTGGCGGGACGGTTTCAGTGGTGTCCAGTATTGCGAGTTTAGGAACGGTTGTGTTGATTCAACATGGTAATTACTATACAGTTTATTCCAATTTATCTAATGTCACCATTCAAAAAGGACAGACTGTTTCACCACGTCAAACCATAGGACGGGCGGCTATCAATACTGTTACAAATGAACCCGAAGTGCATTTTGAAATATGGTTGGAACGAACCCAACTGAACCCCTCAGTATGGATTGCTAAATGATGTTCTATATCAAAATTTGAAGTTATAAGAAAGCGGGTACAACTCATTGAGTTGACCCGCTTTTGTAAAAAATGTTCATGAGATTTTATTTCTTCTGCCGTTTTGGAACGGGATTTTTGATATTTTTAACACCTTTCGATGCCAATTCGGTCGTAATTTCAAATAGAACATGCTCTTCTTCTACTTCTTCAGTTTGTATCACTTTTTGTTGTGTAATCCTTTTTACGACTTTATTTTCTTGTATTATTTTCTTGATTCGTGTTGGGAAGGGAAGGCGGCTTGCTTCTGGTTGCGCAACTTCTGCGGTTAATTCAAGAACTTGACTCTCTTTTTGATTCCCATACTGAGGGGTCTCATCAAGAGACAATTGGGTAGGAATATCAAAGCGATTAAGATGATTTTGTTCAATAAGTTGAATTAATAATTCAGCATAGCGTGGGTTAGTGGCGTAACCTGCTTGTTGTAATCCATAAGCCCAAGCGCGATAGTCAGAACGGTCGTATGTAAATAATAGACGATAGTTCGAGCGCATCATTAAGAACTCTGAATGCTGCTTAAACGACTCTTCAGGGGAATTATATTTGATAAATTTAGACAATTTTAGTTTACCATATTTGTCTTTGTCATCATCATAAAACTCTACATATTCTCCATCTAAAGATGAACGCCACTTAATGCCAAAATGGTTATTAGACATTAAAGATAATCTGCTTTGTCCATTTCCAGACTCTAGAAGTCCTTGTGCCAACTTGATACTGGCAGGAATACCTGTTCTGAAAGACTCCATGACAGCAATAGAGCGATATTGCTCGATATAATTTTCTCGAAGTTGGCTGTTACTGGGATTTGGTGCGGCGGATAGATTTGCATATGTTATTGCAAACAAAACGAAAGTAATAATGGATTTTCTCATAGTTTTAGCTGTTGGTGCCTAAGTTTTAATTAAGAATAAATGTTTTAAATTTGGTTAGAAGTAAAAGTGAGGCAGAGAGAAAAACGTTTTGTACGACTGCTCAAGTGGGAGATAACGTTTTGTGGATGAATAAGCTGTTGTGTTTACGAATTTTTTCTGTATATGGATATAAACAAAGGCTATGCCAAGGAAAGTTAATAGACTGATTTTCAAAAAGTTGTGATGGATTCGATATGGGCATTATAATCAATATTGGAAATTGAATTATATATAACATGCTGTTTGTTACATTCTTAAAAAAAATAACTTTTCACATGTTTCAAAAACAATGTGAAAAGTTATTTTTTTGTTGCCACAAGTCAGTATAGTTAAATATACTGAGGGGGGAGAGAATTGGCGGCTTTTTTTTTGGTATTACAGTGCAAATGCAAAAGTCATAGCTCCCCAGAACATATTTTTAGCACCTTTAAACTCTGGTGTACGAATATTTTGGCTATACGTAACATTGATATTTCGATAAGTAACACTATAACCGAATTCAGTATTCATGTAATAGCGGTTTATATCATCTCTCGGAATTGTATAAGAGCTTTTATAATAGGTAAATACGCCACCTTGAAGGAGGGCATTATCGGCAATAATTCTTATTTCAGGGCGCATATAGACATAAGCCTGCCATTTATTTATTGTGCCTTTTACTTGCATGATGTCGTGGAAATAATCATCGAACCAGCCAACCCGCACCATACCGCCGAAGCCCATATAATTTGTGACTGTACCGACGTTAGCCTCCATTAAACCTATAATGTCTACATATTCTGCGGGTTTGAAAAGACGTTTTTCACCTGTAAAGTTAAGCGTCAATGCAATATCATTGGCAATTTGATTTTTCCAACCTTTTGGTGGGGGGCGTCCGATGACTTCATGCCATTTGGTTTGAATTTTTTCTTGTTGCACAACTGGACCGATGGCACCGATGGTGTACTCGGTGGAGAAACGAGTCGCGGTTTCCGCATTGTTTGAAACATTGTTTAATCCGATATATGCCCATCCTGCATATGGACGGTCGCCGGGTAACATCGTTTCTGACATATTGGCAGGAGTATACATGTTTGAAGCAGCCGTCAGCCCATAAAAGTTGTCACTTTCTTTTAACCGTGGAAAGATTTTGGAAAACCAAAACTTTTCTTTGGGGTTTTTCAATATAAAGTAATCAAGTTTTAAGCCGCTTGTGAAATAGCGGTCTGTTTTCTGCCTTATAACGAGCATGTCATTTTCAATGTCAAGTCGAATATATCCATTAAAACTTTCAGGTACTTGAGGCTCACTAGGAGCACCAGAGGAGTTTGGCAAAGAGTCAATTGGTGTTGAAGCGGCAGTGCCTAGTGTGAAACATAAAAAAAATAAGTTCAAAGAGTGTTGTTTTAAGTTCATGCTGGGAATTTTAATTTATGAAAAAATTGAAATACAATTCATTCCCCAATTCAAGTTCATATTAAATAATATAATTAGTTGACTTTCAATTATTTAAGTGTTGTTAAAAATAATACAAAGATGTGTTATTAATTGCTGTGAGTCAAGTTGTACAAAAAAAAATGTGTCACCTTTATTAAGAAGATGACACATTATTTACGAAAAACTACCTCTAAGTAGATTTATTTCTTTAAAATAATATAAATATCCATATTTTAATTATTTTGTACCGAACATACCACCTAAAAATTTTGAGCCCACCATGCCCATAACATCGTCAATAGCACTACCATCTCCATCTTTATCAAGGAAACGCGTTGCCATTTGGATCAAGGGGTTATCATTTTGGTTTTGAACCGTATTACCCAATAAACCTGCCAAAGCATTGGCATTCATGCCGCCTTGTTGCTGTTTTTGTTGTCCGATTACACCCATGACTATGGGGGCAAGTTTAATCATCATATCCATAACACCATTTTGGCTGACACCACTCGTTTGAGAAAGCATTTGTGCCGCGTTCTGTTGTTGTCCGCCTAAAATATGCCCCAAAATACCTGCGCCATTTGCCGCATTGCTATTCTGACCCGATCCCATCACCAGACCCATAACATCGTTTAAGATTGAGCCATCGTGGTCTCTATCTAAGGCACTCAAGATACCCGTTGCGCCACTTTCACTGGAGGAGTTGTTTGCCAAACCACTTAACAACATGGAAAAAACACCTTGGGCGGCTATTGCTGTTTGTTCTGGTGCGGCACCTGTTTGTTGGCTTAATTGATTTATGACTTCTGGTGTGAGGCGACTTTGTAAAAGATTCATCAAATCCATATTCAAACGTTATTTTAATTGTTAATAATGAAATTTATAATATATTATAAATGTATAACTAAGTTTTATATTCACTTATATTTTGACGGATTATTACTTTTTAGTAACACAAGGTTGGTTAAACAATTTCAAAATTAGACATTCATCCACCCAATAAGTATAGAGTTGATAAGAATTTAACTAATAATTGTAATAAATACACTTTTTTAATGTTTTTACGAATGCTCCGCTTGACAAATTGATTAATATAACCTTAACTTTGCGTTATTAGTTTAGAACAACAAATCACATCCAACTTTCCAATCCTATATTTTGTCTTCAAGACATTTTGTTTAGA
Organism: Saprospiraceae bacterium; assembly: GCA_043744455.1. GTDB lineage: Bacteria > Bacteroidota > Bacteroidia > Chitinophagales > Saprospiraceae > JAAFJT01. Next base: position 32,689 of record JAYTUQ010000034.1, read on the forward strand.
CATTTAGCTTAAATTAAAAATTGATTATCAATCATACCTTTTCCTTTTTTCTCGTCTAAATAGGGTCTAAAATAGAGTAACATTACTGCGTAGGTATGTCGTTTATCCTTATCAGTATCCCATTTTTTGTCATAAAAACCGAAACCTGAACATATAATATTGTTAAACAATAACTTTAAAACATTGATTGTTTCACTTAATAAACATAGGTTTCAAACACTGTCAACGCATGAGAGAAATAAGTACATCGTCCATCAAATTGAGTTCAAACCCTAGTAATGTCGAAAAAGTCTCGATATTTGTTGAATCTTTAGCTAGTAAACTTCGTTTTGCACCTGATACTTACGGTAACGTGCTTATCAGCTTAACAGAAGCCGTCAACAATGCCATCATCCATGGCAATGGACAAGATGAAAATAAGGTCGTGGAAGTTCATACGGCGACACGTAATGGCAAATTGGCTATTACCGTAAGAGATGAAGGTAAAGGATTTGATTATTCAAACCTTCCAGATCCAACTTGTTCAGAAAAAATTCGCGAATGTGGCGGACGGGGTGTTTTCCTGATGCGACAATTAAGTGATCGTTGTAGATTTCAGGATAACGGACGGATTGTTGAGATGGAATTTAAACTTTAGGTCAAAAACTTCTGACCATTAAAAAATAAAGGAGATGAGTGTTATACTCATCCCCTTTATTTTTTGGAAAACAGAGGAATAAAATTATTTAAAAACACCCCTCAGTATTTCAATGATAATTATGATTTTATGTGTGTACTTCTTAGTCAATACCATTTTCTCCTTTCCTATTAAACGGCTTGGGCTGGAATTGATATATAAAACTTTGTTCCTGTATTTTCCTCTGAATCAAACCAAATTCGCCCATTATATTTCTCGACAATATTTTTGCAAATGGTTAAACCAATCCCAGTTCCATCAAACTGCCCTTTTTTATTGAGTTGCTGAAATAAAACAAAAATTTTATTGCTAAAATCTTTCTTCATCCCGATGCCATTGTCTTCAATAGTTAGTAAAATTTGACCGTTTTCTTCTTTCCCATCAATCGAAATATGTGGTGTTTTTGTCGTGAATTTCAAAGCATTACTAATTAAATTTTGTAATAATTGAAGTAAATGAAGCCGATTCATACAAATACTTGGCAAGTTTTCTGAATAATCTATGCGTGCATTTTTGGATTCAATTGAATTACGCAAATTGGCTTTAACATCTTCCAATACCTCTTCGGGTCGAATAACCTCCGCGCCTGGTTGTTGCGAAACAACTTGTGAGAAATCAAGCAAATCTGTCAACAAACTGTACATCCTTTTCACGCCCGCATGCACAAATGTCATATATTCTTTTGCTGATTCAGGCAATTCTTTACCATGTTTCATTTGTATTAACCCGATATAAGAACCAATGCTGCGGAGTGGTTCTTTTAAGTCATGTGCAACGACATATGCAAATTGTGATAAAATCTCATTTGATTCCTCTAAACGTTTATATTGATTCTGAATCTCTTCATTTTTTATTTTTAATGACCGATAATTACGTCCACGAAGTTGTATAATATAACCTAAAAACAACACAATCATTAAAAAAACGCCCATACTCAAGATAAGAAACAACCGATTTTCTCGAGCTTTGAGAAAGTTAAGTTCATTTTCACGTTTTTCAGAATTGAATTTCAATTCAATCCCAGCAACGCTTCGAGCTTTTTCAATACTAAAAATAGAATCATTGAGCGCATTTGCGGTATTAAGGTATTTCAAGGCACTTGGCCTATCATTTTGCTCAAAACGCACAAGGAACATCTGATAATTGGCTTTTTGAACAATTTCTTTATAGTCATACTTATCAGCCAAATACAAACTTTTTAAAAACTCCTTTTCCGCTTCCATCAATCGTTTCTGTTCACGATATAGCGTCCCGATTTTAAAATGTAACTCTGCTTGATCCACATTAATAAATTGTGCTTCGTATTGGAGGCATTGCATGAATGCACCTTCTGATTTGTCATAATTTTTTTGTTGGAGATAAACATCTGCAATCAACATTAAAGTCCGAGCAATATAGGCGTTATAATTCATGCCACGATAAATGCCTAAAGCCTCTTCGTGCTTTTCCAAAGCCTTATCATATTGATGCCGAATTGTTAAAATTTCAGCATAACGATTTGACGCACTTGCCAATTGAGCATTTGCTTCTAAATCCGTTGGCTTTTGCTTTTTTTGGTTGTAGGCTAAACGATAGGCAATTTCGATATGTTCAACCGCTTTGTCTAACTCTTTAGCTTTGGTATAAGTATCTGCAATATCAATGTGCGAAACGATGAGATCAACTGTTTCTTTTAGTTGGGTTGATATGTCAAGCGATTTAAGATAGTAAGAAATGGCTTTATCATAAACACCTACTTCACGGTGTAAATGTCCCAAACCATGATATGCCCCAGCGAGCATAAAATAGTCAATAGGCGTAGTTTTTTGAGCTAAATCAAGGACTTTTTCATAATAACTATAAGAGGCTTTAAAATTGCCAATTTTACGGCTAACGATAGCCAAATCGTTATAAATGGTTGTTTTGAGTGTATCATGCAGGTCATTAGCAGTAATTGCAGCCATTTCATAGGCGACAATAGCTTTATCAAGCATGGCATTGTCTTCATATATAAAACCAATATCACGTTGTACAGAAAATTGTTCTTCTTTATTCCCTTTTTTCTTAGCTACTTCTAAAGCAATATCAGCATACATCAATGCTTTGGGCATATCACTATATGAATATTGGTTAGCAAAGCCTAATATTTCAATAACACCTTTGTTCTCTATTGATTTTGCAATACTGTCACGTATAGCCGGATTTTGAAAAGGCAAATCTGTTACCTCACCCCCCCTCAGTATAGAAGTACAAAAAATAAAAAATAGCACAAAAAAGTAAAGAAATTTGTCATGTAATGTTCTTTTCATATGGAACTATCGTCTGGTTAATATTAATTCATGTAAGATTATAATGTCTTTTGTTACGCAATAGTATTCGCTTAAATCTAATTCGCAAGCATAATCATAAAAAGGCATTAACTGGTCAATCTAAATGCTGACCAGTTAATGAATGAAATTAATCTTTAGCTGATTTACAGGGGCTGTTAGTTGTAGTGCCTCCACCAGGGCGCATCCGCCTTTTATCGTCACTATTAGCACCGCCTTTGACATTTAGTAAATCTTGTGTTGTAAGCTGTTCAACAGGAGTCAATTCTTGTTGGATATTTGCAATTTTTGTCATTATTGTATTAAGTTTTGGCGCAGCAATAAAGGAATTAGCTGCAGATTTTTAAATAAATGTTTAAATCAGAATAGAATTTTTTCACAAATTCGCCTATTATTTTATTGAATCTAAACGACAATTTTTCGAGTATTGTCGGACACTCATGACGGTGGATTTAGTGTGTTGAAATACCACCTCCTGGACGATCTCTTCTTTTGTCGTCTAATGTCGCAGAGATAGGACCAATTGCTGCTGTTGTTTCAGACGATAATAAATTTAGATCACTTGAAATGGTAACATCTAAGATGGTAACATCTGAAATGGTACCACCACCTCTAATAGTAGACATTTCTGAAGCAGTTAAAACATCAATCGTTCTACTAAAATTAAAATTGAATGTGTGATTTTTTTCCATTGCTAATAACTTTGATTGTAAATTAATTTTTTTTAAAAGTGACAATTTCCTTATCACAAACAAAGGTATTCTGTGAATGCTCCCTTCTTCTCCTTCAATTTTGAAAAACATGACAGTTGATAATGGGAAAATAACAAGAAATTAATACGTCTAATAACTTGAATCCGAGACAAATAAATGTTTTTACATCCCATATTTGCTTCACTTCTGTGTCCAGAAGTCGGAAATGGGCGTATTACATTTTGAATTTATAGTTTTTTATATTGCAAAAAACCACGGGTGCACGCCCAAATCATTATTTACCAACGATTTTTTCAGCATGACTAACGTTTGTAAATTATGTTTAATTAATTTTGTCTTAATATCAATCATGATATTTTGCAAGACGTTAAGAGAAATCAAATCCTCTTAAACATGATTAATCAACTGATAAGGAATAAATTATTCAATATCTTTTTTTAAAATTCATCAACTCAAATGTCCTATACACTTTCCAAGACAGATTACCAATATTACCGCGCTTGTCCAGAAGAATTGTGGCTGATGAAACATCAACGTGAACTATTCCCGCCTATGAAGGAGGAACGCCTATTTTCGATTAAACAAGGAAACTTAGTGGATGCTTTTATTGTAAAATTATTTTCGGATAAACGATTTTTAAGGTCGTTTAATATGGGTAAACGTGCTGTTGAGTTTCAAAAACGAGTAGATACTGAGGGATACGTGGCGATTGCCGATGTTGTTGTTTTTGATGAAAATGACTCAAATTGCATTGATTTGTTTGAAGTTAAAAGCTCAAAAGAAGTTAAAAACGACTACCTCCACGACTTGGCTTTTCAGAAATTTGTTTTTGAAAAAAGTGGTATGCAAGTGCGTGAAACCTACATTGTACACATCAATCCGACCTATATTTTTGATGGTGAGTTAGATCCCGCACAGTTTTTTCGATTGCCTAATGTGAGCGATAAAGTAGGGAAACTCCTTGAAATCACCGCAAAAACGGCTGCCGAAGCCCTCTTTTATATCAATATTAACGACGAACCAAAAGCAAATTTTAAACTGTGTAGTAATAAGTTAGAATGTGTGTTTTTGAAAAAGCACTTTCCCAACTTACCACATTATACTGTTTTTGATATTCGTAATATACGTGAAAAAAAACTAAACGAGTTCTTAGCACAAAACATCCTCGACATTACATACGTACCAACGGATTTTCCTTTGTCTCATAATCAACGGCGACAAGTCAATATTGCTCAATCGCAAGAGTTGGTGATTGATATAGCCGCTTTGCGTAAAATTACTGAGGGGTGGCATCCGCCATTCTATTTCCTTGATTATGAGACCATTAACTTAGTTTTCCCCATTCATGCAGGGCTTGCGCCTTATCAACAAATGGTTTTCCAGTATTCATTACACGTCGTAAATACTGAGGGGGGGATGTCACACTTTGAATTTTTGATTACAGAAAAAGAATATGCTCCCACGTTGTTACTGGCTCAAATGCAAATAGATTTGAAAGAAGACGGTGGCACTGTTTTCGTGTGGAATAAAAGTTTTGAAAAAACACGCAACGAAGAAATGGCACGTATGTATCCTGAATTTGCCCATTTTTTAAATG
>JAYTUQ010000035.1:0-11321 GCA_043744455.1 Saprospiraceae bacterium
GGCTATATCGGTGCGCCAAAATGGATTGCTGATGCCTGTAACAAAATTCAAGGACAATACACGTCAGGTGCAAATTCATTCAGCCAAAAAGCGGCGGTGACCGCCCTCAATTCGAGTCTTGAAACGACTTACAAAATGCGCGATGAATTCCGCAAACGTCGGGATATGTGCATCGCTTTATTGTCTGAAATTGATGGGTTTAAAGTGCCAACGCCAGAAGGTGCTTTCTATATTTTCCCTGATATCAGCGCGTATTTTGGCAAATCGGACGGTACAACCACCATCCATAATGCCGATGAGTTTGCAGATTATGTGATGCTCAATGCTTTTGTCGGTGTCGTCAGCGGCGGTGCATTTGGTTCGCCCGATTGCTTCCGTTTGAGCTATGCGGCAAGTGAAGCACAGTTGCGTGAGGCGATTCGTCGGATTGCGGCGGTTTGTGCGCAGTTGAGTTAAGATACAGCGATTCATATAAATAAAAAATCCACCAAATAGCGGTTGCTGTTGGTGGATTTTTTGTGATATCCCTCATTATAAGTGTAGGCTTTCAAGTCTTAACAATATTATTCAGCAAAAACAAGAACTTTTCTAACTGCAACTTTTGGAATTTTGAATGTCTTTTTTTCTTTTATCGGCTCTGATTCCTCTACTGTGTAATATTCGTCTTTGTATGTTGTCGTTAAATTAACAGCAACTACTTTTACATCAACATTAATTCCGTCCATAATATTATCATTTTCAAGTCGAAGAGAAAAGCCTCCTTGAGTATAATCAGTAACTCGTCCTGTTGCAGCAACACTATTTCCGTATTGCAAAATATTTATTTGCCCATTAATACTAGTCTGCAATGAAAATTTGACATTATCGCCGTCTGGTGGACTGGAAAATGCTGAAAGTCCTTCTATTGCTAAAACTGCTAACGCTCCAGTTCCGCCCGTTACTAACCCAATACTGACAGCTGTACTTGTTACGCTTCTTGCGGCAGTTTTTGATTGAGCATTTTTATACCACATTTGTCCTGAACCGCCAACAGCTATAGAATAAGCCCATGAAATAACTTCCGTTTTTCGATAAGGATTAAAAACATTGGGTGAATATGAATTATCAGGTAACTGAATATTAACGTATGCAATGCTACTACCACCTAACTTAGAAGTAGAATTGACCCTTTCAAGTCTGTCAACAATCGTAACTACATTTGTATCTATCGAAGCAAGAATTTTCTTAGATTTTTGGCGATTTGTCTTATTATATCCTGTAATAACCGTCTCTGTTTTTATATCGTAGGTTGTATCAAGTTGTTCAACCCACTTTACACCAGAATTGAAATTCAACGTCTCTTCAGTTTTGGGAATTCGCTGAATTTTAACTTTACAGACTCTTCCTTTTAAAAGTGCCGAATTATAAAACCTAAATTTATATATGCTCTTTCGTGTTACTTTAATAATCTTGTCTTTTATTTCCTTGCTCTCATAGTCTTTGAACTTTGAGTTGCCTGGAAGTTCAATAATTTCAACTTCTTTAACTTCTTTTCCATCTGCTTCTGTGAAATTAAAGATAATTTGGTCACCTTCTGCAAAGCCGTAGTAAAGTTCTTCTTCACCTTTACCACCAATTTTTAAAGTGATTTCAGCTACATCAACAGGTTCTATTTTTTGTGCCGAAGTGGAATGAACGGATAGGAATGTTAAAAGGATAATAAGAGTTTTCATTGTTAAGATATTTTTAGTTTTTAATTAGTGACAGCATTTGTTCTTCTACACTATTTGGTCAAATAGCGTTTTAAACGTGTACAAAAGTAATAATATCTAACAAATAGAATATTTTTTTTCTAATAAATTTTTTTACAATAAATACCCCCCCTCAGTAATTTCACTTTTAGAAGTTGTAGAAACAGCCACAATGCCTTATTTTTGCAATAAATAAATCGTTTTATTGTTTTATCATACCTTAAATGGACTCAAAAATGGATACTCAAAGTCTCTTGTCAAATGCCGACCAAATGCCTGTTACGGAATTAGAGGCTTTCGTGCAGCAATTAAATGCGCTCATTACACGTAAGAAAACAACAGATAAAAGTTTAAGAGATACGATTCTTTTAGATAAAATTAATCAAACCGTTTTGGATAAGGCAAAACGGGAACGCTATCAGTCGCTCATTTATAAAATGGAAATGGAAACAATATCTGATGTGGAACATGCAGAATTGCTGAAATTGGTTGAACAAGAAGAGAAAATTCGTGTAAAACGGCTCACATATCTTATTGAATTAGCCCAACTTCGGAATATTTCGCTGCCACAATTGATGAAGAATTTGGAATTGACGAAACCAATGCCTGCCAATGTCTGAATATATTCCTGTGATGTTGCAGCGAAAGACCATTGAAAGAGCGCATGACCATTGTGAGTACTGTTTATGCCCTGGCGATTACTCGATAGATTTTTTTCAATTTGACCATATACTGCCCATTAGCTTAGGTGGTTTGACCGTATTAGAGAACCTTGCGCGAAGTTGTGGTGGATGTAATAGCTACAAGAACAATAAAACACAATATTATGACCCATTGACGAACTTCATGTACCCCATTTATAATCCACGACTTCACATTTGGTCGCATCACTTTCAATGGAGTGAGGATAAATTAAGGTTGATTGGAAAAACGGCTACTGGACGTGCCACTATTGAACTACTCCGTCTCAATCGAAAAGGTGTCGTCAATCAACGCTCGCTCCTTTACCTAATTGGTTTGCATCCACCTACTTTTACTGTTTAGATGCCCAAATCTTCTGCTACCAAAACAAACTGATGAAATCAAGCCCCTCAGTAAAAAAACAAAAAATGCGAACCAAACCCACGTTTAGCTCGCACTTTTCATTCATTTCTTATCGTCTAAACTACGTCAATTGCAAAATCTTATTTTCAAGCCGAACGCTAAAACTTATATCCGCTTGAAGGGCTTTAAATATACGTATTATAGTATCAATCGTTGCACTATTAGCGTTATTCTCCAATTTTGAAATTTGCGCTTTTTGAACACCAACCAATTTGCCTAATTCTTCTTGTGTTAAATGGCGTTCAAGCCTTGCTTTTTTTATCATATTGCCAATTATTTCCATGCGAAGTTCATATTCATAGGCTTCTCTTTCTTCTGTTCCACGCTCTCCGATGTATCTATTTTTCATCTCGTCAAGCGTAAATATTTTTTTCTTATTCGTTTCCATAATCTTATAACTTATTGATTTTCAAAATATTGTTACGCAAAGATAATTATAGTTTCTAAATTTAGAAACTATAATTATCTTGAAATTTTAATCTTTTACAGAAAAGAATCGCCCCCTCAGTATAAACCCAAAAATGTAACCTAAACCAGTAAAGCCTATGCGCATTTCTCATCCTTTCCCACCATGTGCTTTATAAATCTGTGAATTATGTAATTTATTCCACAAGTTGTATAACATTTTTCCGCCTAAAGCCATTCACCTTTGCATATTTAAATAATCATGCTACGTGGTACGGTTTTTTTGAGACTTACAATATGAAAAACACTTTAAAGCGCATTGGCTATTTTTTTCTGGCTATAATCGTTTTGCTCCTTCTACTAGTTTTATCGCTTCAAACACGTTGGGCAAAAAACATAATCAGAGAAAAGGTGCAAACCTATGTACAACATAAAACAAACACAAAATTTGAAATCAGCAGTATTGATTTCAGCTTTCCAAAATGGGTTGAGGTGAATGGTCTGTTTATGTTAGACAGAGCCAACGATACGCTTGTGTATGGAAAGCAAATCAAAGTGGACGTGGACATGATTGCGCTGATTCAATCAAAATATGTCATAAATAAAGTGGTGCTCGACCAAATCTACGTCAATCTCTACAATAAAAACATTGATAGCACCTTCAATTACCAATTTGTAATAGATGCTTTTAAATCAAAAAAAACGAAAACAGTAACAACTGATACGACGAGTGTCTTGAATTTAGAAATTAAAGACGTTTACGTTTCTAATACGCGCTTTAAACAAAACGACTATTTCGGCGGCAATTTGATGGATGTCGGCATACAAAAATTTCATTTAAACGTTGACAGTATCAATTTTAAAGATTTACATCTTGATATTAATGACTTGACTGTAGAAGGTTTGGATTTCAAATACCTTATAACAAAAGAGCAAAAATCTTCGACAGGTAAAACGCCTAATCCTTTGTTCAACATCAATAAAACGATTATAAAAAATAGTAACGTCTATTTTGAGAATATCCCCGATTATTTGCTTTCCAAAAATGCCATAACGTATTTAGAAGTCGTCGATTTAAACAATACGACGACATTGAACACCTACACGACTAAATCCATTGAGCTTAACAATAGTTTCGTTTTTTTTCAACATAGAAGCGAAAATGAGATTGTTAAAGTCATTCAAGATACCGTTATGGCTATTGCCAGTAATACAACTGCTTTAGGGGTCATTGTGGGCGATATAGATTTACAGAACAATGCTTTCATTTATAATAACATATCCAAACCTAAAAAGAATGCGGGTTTAGACTACTATCATTTAGATTTAACAGGTTTGAAATTAGTCGCCACCAATACCCGATTTGATGACGGAAATGTTAATACACACGTCAAATCCTTTGCCTTTAAAGATAAAAGTGGTTTAACGCTGGATACTTTAAGTGGTCGAGTGAATATGGACAGCAGCAATATAACAGTCAAAGAATTTTTCGCACAAACGCCTCATTCGACGATTGGGATGGAAGCCATGATTTATCCACAATTCTTTATCAAGCGATATAATATAAAAGCTCGTATGCCCGATAATGAATTTAGGTTGTTCCAGACCCTCATAAGTGAAAAAGATTTGAAATTATTGGATGAAGCTCTGGCAAGAAAGTATAAAAAACAACTGGATATTCTGGGCGACTTGTCCATTGATACCTATATCAAGGGGAATCCCAATCAAATGACTATACAGTCATTGGCAGTAACCTCTGTCAAAAACAAGGATTTAGTTATTAATCTTAATGGTTTTATCACTAATCCAACTGACCTTAAAAAAGCGAGTTACAATTTGAATATCAATGAGGTCTCTGCATCACAAGCGTTGATTTTACCATTTATACCCCTCAGTAGTCAACCAATAAATTTACCGCCACGAATGAGTATCAGAGGTTTAGTGAATGGCAATTTGAAGGATGTAAAAACGGATGTGAAGGTCAATTCTGCTTATGGCTTAGCAGATGTAAAAGCGACTTTACGGGGTTTTGATAAGCCCAAAACTATGTTTTATGACTTATTATTAACAGCCGTTAACTTAGAAACAGGCAAATGGATTGGACGTGATACTATGTTGGGACTGCTCAACGGTCGGGTTACTGTAAAAGGCAATAATGGTTTTGATGTTAAGACCAACGATATGACAGTGTTGATGGACATACAATCTTTTAGATTTAATCAAAATGTCGTTCATAATATCAACACCAATTTAAATCTCAACAGCGGCATCGTCAAAGGCAAAGCGTCTATTAAGGATAGCTTGATTCGATTTAGCTTTGATGGACAAGCCAATGTTAAAACAAACTACCCCTCAGTAAATGCGGTTATAAATATCAATAAAGCCAATTTATTAGCTTTAGGATTGGCGACGGATTCGTTGATTGTGACCGCTTTTTCGACCATAAAAGTTGAAAACAGTACACCCCAAAACTTAAATGCCCGTATTCGGATTGACAGTGGCGTGCTTATAAGAAATGCCCAAATCATTCGTATGGATAGTGCTGCGGCATTGGCGTTTGTCAGAAATGATTCTACTTTTATTAACGTAGTCTCGCCGTTTGTAGATGCCGAAGTGAACAGCACTGTTTACTACAATCAAATGGCGGCATTGGTACAAAAAGTACTCAATCAATTCATTCCGCCTACAATGGCAGCGAGCAAAATGATTGATAGCACTAAAAACGCAAAATTTACTGAGGGGTCTATGAATGCCAATATTGCTATTAAACCCAGTGAAACGTACAGCGCATTCGTGAATGACCTTGCATTTGATAGTCCGATTCTCATTAATGGCAATATCACAACGGCGCGTGTGGATAGTGCTGTGAATATCAAACTTAACCTTCCGAGCCTTTCTTTGGGCTCTGTGCATGTATCACCGACGATAGGTACAGTTTTAGGTCGAAATGATTCTTTGTTGGTTGATATTTTGATGGATACGCTTCAAGCCAGCAGTTTTTTGTTGTATGATGCGCATATAAAAGGTGGCTTTTCTAAGAACAACATCAGTGCGCTCATAACGACCAACAATTTGGATAAAAAAGAATTATATCAGTTAAACCTATTTGCTACGCCTAACAATGAAAAAGGCTATGATATTTCACTCGGCAAAGTATTAATACTCAATAATATAAATTGGCTTGTCAATGAACAGAATGTCGTGAAAACGACCCCCGAAGGATTCAATGTTCAACATTTCGATGTTAACAATCAAGAACAACAAATAAAAATTAACAATGAAATAGCGTCGGTCAATAGTCCTTTATTGGTGAAAATTTCAAATTTTCAATTAAAAACGATATCTGGGCTTTTAAATGAAGACTCTTTATCCATCAGTGGTTTAATGAATGTAGATTTGAAAGCCACGGATTTGAAAAATACTATTCCGACAATGGATGGTAATATCAAAGTAGATAGCCTTGTCTATCAAAATATAAAGGTTGGCAATTTGGGTGTGACGGCTCAAAGCCAAAATGGCAATGTAAACTTTGATGGAAAGCTGGTCGGCGACGGCAATGATGTGGGTTTATCAGGTAGTTATTCTGCCAAAGCCCTCAATGCCAACATAAAGCTCAATCCATTGACGATGGCAACTGTTGAATCCTTTGCTAAAGGATTTATTGCAAAAAGCAGTGGCAATGTCACAGGTGATATAAACATTACAGGCGAACCGACAAAACCAATTTGGAAAGGTGAGTTAATGTTCAATAAAGCTAAAACAACGTATGCTGATTATGGGACTTTATTCAAAATAGACAACCAAAGATTGAAGCTAAACTACCCCTCAGTAATTTTCGATGGATTTACAGTAAAAGATACATTTAACAATATAATGTCTATTGATGGACGTATCAATCAAACCCCGAAAAATGATTTTATAGCGGATTTAGATATTCGCGCCAGAGATTTTCAAGGTGTAAATAACACACCCGAAGATAATAAAATGATTCATGGCAAAGCCATTATAGATGTCGATGCACAATTGAAAGGTAATATTTTTGCGCCAGATTTATCGGGTACTTTGGTCGTTAAAAAAGGAACTGATTTAATTTATGTTCGTCAAATAACGGCACCTTCAGCAACGGAAAGAGAAGGTGTGATTAAGTTTGTAGATATGGATACGATTACTAACTTATTGGCAATCAACATATTACAACAGGCGTTAAATGAGCAAAAACAGAGTCAAAAGAGAGGGAGTTACCACTTTAATATGAATATTGAAGTGCAAAAAGAAGCCAAATTCACAGTGGTTGTTGACCCCATGACAGGTGATCAGTTGCAAGTACAGGGCATTGCCCAAATCAATGCAGACGTTAATCCTGATGGCAGTACGGCTTTGGTTGGCACTTATGATTTAGAAAAAGGAAGCTATGATTTGAGCTATCAATTCATCAAACGGAAATTCATTTTGCAAGCGGGTAGTGTCATTACTTTAAACGGTGACCCCATGAATGCTGATGCTAATATTACTGCTATTTATGAAATTAAAACACCTGCCATTGACTTAATAAAAAATGAAATCAGTGGTTCGACGGCTGCGGCTAACGATATTTATCAACGCAAAACACCTTTTCAAGTTCTTTTGAAGGTAAAAGGGAAGGTTACCAAACCAGAAATCAGTTTCGACATTGTATTGCCCGAAAAAGCTGAAGGGGTAACAACCGAGATGGCTACGACAATTAACAATAAATTAGACCAATTGAGAGCTGATGAATCTTCCATGAATAAGCAAGTTTTTGCGTTATTGATTTTTAATAAATTTCTCGGCGAACAAAGTTCAGACTTCTTTGCGGGCAACGATAATGGTAGGGGTAACACACTGTTAGGCAACCAAAGCGTCAGTGGTTTTTTAAATGGGGCAATTAATCAAATTGCATCAGATTTAATTAAAGGTGTTGATGTGGATGTCAATTTAGAAAGCGTAACGGATGACCCAAATGCTGAGCGGACAGATTTAAACGTTGCCCTGGCTAAATCATTCTTGAACGATAGGTTGAATATAAGTGTTGGCAAAAGTTTTACGCTTGAAGGCAATAATCCATCTGCCAATAACAACAGCAACGACAACAATACGCAGTTCATTCCTGATGTCAATACAACATATAAACTGTCCAAAGATGGTAAATTCATGTTGCGAGCCTACCGCAAAAGCCAATATGAAGATTTATTGGATGGCTATTTTATTGAGACGGGTGCTTCTTTCAACTTTACTATCGACTACGATAAATTCAAAGAAATACTTAAAAAGAATAAAACCAAATGAAAAAGCCTAAAGGAAAAAACGATAGATGCCAAGCAATTTTACTGAGGGGGGGTAAAATGAGAAAGATGATACATTGCTTAATGTACACATCTTTTTGGGTTTTAAGCATTGTAGCCCTCTTTTTATGGAGTTCTTGCAGTATTAAAAAGCATTTACCAGAAGGCACTTATTTGTATGGTGGAACAAAAGTAAATATTGAAAAAATTAACGGTTTTCAAGGCAAAACGAAGCCTATTGCCAAATCACTCGTCAGCATATCAGCACCACCCAAAAATAAAATGATATTAGGTTATCCTTATAAGTTAGCACTTTGGTATGCCATTGGTAATCCCAAAAAGGAATCGGGTTTCAAATATTGGTTGCGCAAACGATTAGGCGAAGCGCCTGTGTTGAATACTGCCGTGGATGTGAAAGCCAATACAATCAATATGAAAGCGTATCTCGAAAATAAAGGCTACTTTAAGTCTCGTGTTTCGGGTAAAACAGAAAATAAAGGTTACAAGCAAAAAGCAATATATTTGGCAAAAGTATCGAAACCCTATTCTATTGATTCCATCACTTGGACGTTGGATTCCAGTGAGTTATCGAGCAATATTTTAGCCATCAAAAATCAACAACAGTATGTCAAAAAAGCAGAACAATTTGACCTCGCCAATATCAAAGCAGAACGAAATAGTATTGATTTAGCTTTAAAAAGAAGAGGATTTTACTATTTTAATCCCGACTATATCCAAGCATATATCGACACAAGCGTGGGGCAAAACCGCCTCAACGTCTTTTATACCATCAAAAGCGAAACGCCTGAGAATGCGCGCCATCCACAAATCATCAATTCGGTAACCATTTTCCCGAATTATTCCTTAGTGCTACCCCCGCCCGATACTTCTAAGTTAGGGCTTATTTCATATGATGGTTTTTCAATAAGAGATACTGTTAACGCTTATAAACCCAAAACTTTAGTCAGACCGCTTACATATCGTACAGGCGATAAATACAATTTGAATCAACATAACAATACCTTGAATCGGTACATCAATATGGGTCAATTCAAGTTCGTTAAAAGCCGCTATGATAGCCCCGAGGATTCCTCAAAAGCCAATAAATTAGATGTATTTTATTATTTAACACCTTTTAAAAAGAAGAATTTCACCACCGAGTTGGCAGGTTTTACCAAGTCCAATTCTTTCAAAGGCGGACAAATAAACGTCAATTGGAAGAACCGTAATCTATTAAAAAGAGCAGAATTATTTAATGTAAAGATGTATGGTGCTATCGAAACATCATCGGTTGACTCTTTGCGTGCCAGTAATAATTTTAGAGTGGGTACAGAAGTTTCAATGACGGTTCCACGTTTTGTTACACCCTTTAACCTCAAAGAAAGCCATTATTTTCTACCTCTAACCAAGTTTATTTTCGGGTATGAGTGGACAAGACGGCAACAATTGTTTACCAAAAACTTAATTAAATTTCAATACGAATTGAGTTGGAAAGAGAGTTTACAAAAAGAACATAATTTGATACCCCTCAGTATAACGTATAATAATGCGACCAAATTCTCGAAAGAATATTTAGCACAAATTAACAAATTCCCCGTCTTGTCATATGCTATATTGCCTGAGTTAATCGCTTCAACCCGTTACAATTATACATTCAGCAGCAACAATACACGTTTAAAAAACATCGTATTTTTTAATGGCAATTTAGATGTGGCGGGCAATACTTTAGGACTCATAAATAAACCTAAAACCCCTTTCAGTGAGAAAATTGGTGGCGCATATTTCGCTCAATACAGTAAAATAGATGCAGAAGTGCGGTATTCAAGAAAATTATCAACCGACGTGTATATCTCTAATCGTTTAAATATCGGTATTGGTATTCCATATGGTAATTCCTCCTACATTCCCTTTGCGCGCCAATTTGTGATTGGGGGCGGAAATAGTTTGCGCGGCTTTGTGCCTCGTCGCTTAGGTCCCGGTAGAATCGTAGCAACTCCCGAGCAACAAGTCGCTTATCCGCAAATAGGCGGTGACTACAAATTGGAAGCCCAAACAGAGTTGCGTTTTCCTATTTTAGGCGATTTGAAAGGAGCTATATTTGCTGATGCAGGCAATATATGGTCAAAAAACAGCTTAATATTTGGACAAGATGCTGTTTTAACCAAGCAATTTATGCAAGACATAGCCGTAGATGGTGGCGTGGGATTTCGTTACGATATTAATATCTTACTTATCCGCTTAGATGTGGGCATTCCGCTCCGCAAACCATGGCTACCCCGTGGTTCAGAATGGGTTGTTGACAACATAGCTTTTGGCAATTCCAGTTGGCGCAAAGAAAATATTGTTTTTAATATAGGTATTGGGTATCCATTTTAGAGCAGCTTAATTAAAAATATATAGGATGAAAATGCCCCTTGGTATTTATATTTTTAACAAAAACGCCTTTCGCTACCCACCGAAAGGCGTTTGATTTAGTAAAAATACTGAGGGGGTATGAAATAAGATTTTCAAAACGCTGTAACTGAAAAGGTGATTTACCGTTGAAAATATCAAATAGAGCAAGCAAAAAGAAAGAACGTTTTGTTTTTTACGCTTAAAATGTTTTCTTTGCACCGCTTTTTTAAGAAAAAACGGTTTGTTCGGCTTGAAAATCGGCGATTCGTTTTTAAAAAACAAGAACTCATATTATTATACATCTCAATTTCCTTGAATAAAATAAAATAGACTAACCGAGAAATGGCTCTGATTCAGAAAATTCGTGAAAAATCGGCTTTGGTATTGA
>JAYTUQ010000036.1:0-37809 GCA_043744455.1 Saprospiraceae bacterium
CACATATACGGCAGGTCTCCGACCTGCGAAGTTGATTGAAAAGAGATGTAAGACTAAACAACTGCTGCCGTTTACGTGGGTCAGAGACCCACAGGATAGTACGATTCGGTTAAAAACCGAATCAAGCGGTGTCGTTCGTTGTTGTTAGTTTGTGGGGTGGAAAAAGGAAAACCCGTGCCGAGCGGTTATTCAAGGTTGGAATGCAAATAAGCCCCAAAAGAAAACACCTTAAGGCTGCATTATTAATGAGATAGAAGTCGTAAATACTTTGTAAATCACACATTTATTATTATTTTAAAATAAAGATATGAAACTGTTTATTACTATTGTAATGATAATTATTATTTTGATAGGTTGTGGATTAGGTAATTTAGAACCTAAATTCAAGTATGAAGAATTAATTGATTCTAAGAATATTAAAATTTATTTAAAAAGTAAATCTTGGGGATTAACTTATGACCATCAATTGTCTGTTATTACAACAAATCCAGCAAAAAAATGGCTACCAGATAGTTTGAACGATTACATTTTTCATGGTTTAGAGCCATTTATTTACGAATTTAGAAGAGATACTTTGTTTATTTACTCTCGTAATTTTTGTCAACAACCTAATGGTTTTCATTCAGATATACCAATAGTTCAAAAATCTCCCGATGAATATTTAGAAATGATTTACAAAATCAATCATGATAGTATTACTAAGTTGAAAATATTTTAGGTTTTACCTGCTGGCAGAGGGTCTTGATTAATTTTAACCACTACACCCAAACAAACGAACGGCACTATAGTCGGTATTTTGCTCAAAATACTGAGGGGGTATCAACAAGTTCATTGACATAAAAGGCAATCGCACCATCAAGTTTGTCTATGATGCCGCAGGCGTGAAGCTCCAAAAGATAGTCAATAACAACGGTACAACGACGATACAACATTCGTAAATGGCATAGAATACAACGGCACGACACTTGAAAGGATACCGCATACTGAGGGGTCAATCGTGAAGGACGGTAGTGGAAATTATGTCTATGAATACACGCTTAAAGACCATTTGGGCAATACGAGAGTGACTTTTGGCGATGCGGATAATAATGGGATTGTAGAGAATACCGATATTAAGCAGATAAATCACTACTATCCATTTGGGTTGAACATGGAGGGACCGGGTTTTGGTTCTGTTAATGCCAATAAGTATCAATTTGGAGAGAAGGAGTTAAATAATGATTTTGGATTGAACTGGAGCGACTTTGGCGCACGGTGGTATCAATCAGATGTGCCTCGTTTTTTGAGTATTGACCCGATGGCGGACATGTATAGTTCTATGTCGCCATATCATTATGGTATGAATAGCCCTATGGTTTATACTGACCCAACGGGCATGGCATCAGAAGCGTACAATTTTGGGATGCACTCTGGTACGAGTGGTAATGCTTATGAAGCCTATCAAAGAGCCGAAAATGGCATAACAGGAAGAACACAAGGGGCAGCAGCGAGTGATGTAGCGGCGCTATGGAAGTAAGTTATTAGGAAAAGCAGGAGGGGAATGGCATCATATTATTCCGAAGGCTCCAAATTTTCTAAAGAATTATGGTAGTGATTTAAGCAATGCTGGTTTTGATGTAAATTTAAATAATCTCATTGATTTACCTAAAAAATTTCATGTAAATGCTCCGGCATATCAAAAATATGTAGAGCGAGAGTTAGATGCGATTCTATCTGCAAATGGAGGAACTCTTCCAATTTCAGAGATACATCAATTGCAAAATAGGTTAGTTAATAAAATAAATGAAGCTTATGACGATTATTTGAAAACAGGTAATAATCTGAGTGAGTTTTTCAAACAATAGACTTGTTTAATAATAAGTCCTAACTAATTGATAGTCAATAGGTGAAAATTTTATTATTGAACAAGTCTAATTCTAAAATTAAAATAAAATATGAATAATTATTTTGTTCTAAATAGGTCAATAGACCCTAAAATAGTAGGAAATAGAGGCTTTGGTCAAGCATATATATCTGAAGATTTTCTTCTTAAAAATACTTGGTATGATAATTTGTTTTATCCTAACGATTCGTGGACGAAAGATTCGTGGAAACGATGGGCAAATATCACTCAATACGGAGGAAATTTGCTTGGAATTTATATGGAAAAAACTGCAAAACATACTGATTATATTGATTTTGGGCGTTTCCTATGCGGTTTTATAGTAAATAATAAACTGAAAGATTTATTGGAAAGAGAAGCTAATCTACCAAATCATAAATTTTTCAAAGTAACATTTAATCAAAAAGAGCAAATTGTAGAGGGTTATTGGTGGTTTACTTATGACAGAGAAACGGGGGAACATACTGTAGATTTTGCACAATGTGAATATGATTTTGAATCACATAAGCGTCGGATTAATGCCGATTTTACTGCCAATATTCAATATTATGAAGATTATATTAATTTATTTTATGAAACTGGTTTTGTTCCACCAATAACCAAACTTGTTTTAAAAAAAGAATTTAATAGAGAATTAGATATTTGGGGTACGCAATTTTTAACACTTCAAAAAGCGTATATTTCAGATAGATTATTAGAGATTTTTGAACAAAATAAAATCACAGGTTACGAAGTTAAATTGCCAAAAGAACCTTTAATATTTCACGCTGGCAAGGGTCTTTATTAAATTTTCCTTGGTGTATAGAGTTCATTATTCTACCCCACAAAAGAACAAACAAACGCACGGCGTTGATGTCGGTGTTTTCACCGACTACCTACTATCGTTTGAGTCTCCGACCCGCGAGATATAGCTCTATATTACGTGTACTTTTAGTCAAAACATAAAAAGAAAAAGCATGAAAAAAACAATCATCCTCATAACGATGCTCCTAAGCATCAGTGCAGCCCACGCACAGGGCAATAACAGAGCCGACACAACGCTGCTCGGTGTTTATAACACAGGCGCACGCTTCACCGTCACGCGCGCCGATTTTGGTCTACAAACCGCCACAGAGGTATTGGGCGAAATGGTACGCGCTTTTGATACCGTCAAGGTCATTACAACGGCAGCAGATACGGGGCGCACCAAACAAAAACACAGCTATACGCAGCAATGCAACTACCTATCAGGTTTGCAACGCACCCCCGACCTTTTCAAAGACAAAATCGTCTTGATGTCTTTGAATAAAGACTGCGATGTGACGCAAGTGTGCCTATTAGCACAACGTTCAGGCGCAAAAGCCCTAATGTTTATCCACAATTTCAACTCAAACAGCAATATCAAACTGCCCAAAATAGGTAATTTTAAAGACAGCATCCGCATCCCTGTTTTCTGCGTCGGTAAAGATAAAGGGGAGGACATTAGTGCCTTGCTACCTTCTATGGCTGGCATCAAAACCCGACAACCACCACCTAATCAAAGGGTCGCCTCCAATGACAATCCGAATCTGACTGCTTTATTGACAAAAGAATCCGCAAATCCTAATAGTGCTGCCCAAATTACCACACATGAAAGTCAGACAAATGGCATGTTTAAACAAGGCTTCACCGTATCGCCCAATCCCGCCCGCAATCAAGTGAATGTGACCTATCAATTCCCACAAGTCACTGATGCGGTCATAGAAGTCAAAACGGCATCAGGGCAAGTGATAAGCCGTCAGATACTGAGGGGTGTCACCAACGGCAATTTACCTATTTCGACGGTGGATTATCCGAGTGGGACATATTTCGTGATGCTGCAATACGGCAAAGAGGTGCAGACGAAGAAGTTGATAGTGCGGCATTGAGGGGAAAGTGAAAGAAGAGAGGGAAAATCTCTCTTGTTTTTCAAAAAAACAAAAGGCTGCCTCTTCCGAAGCAGCCTTTTTATGTTGGAGAGTACCCCCTCAGTATTTCAACCTAAATCATTGATATTCAAGCATATCAACCATGACAGTTTTTAAACTTCTTACCAGAACCACAAGGACAAGGGTCATTGCGCCCAACACGTGGTTCTGTATTGACAACTGTAACAGGGCGTTGTTGTTCACGTCCGGCACCTGCGGCAGCTTCACGAACAGCCCGACGTTCAGCTTCAATACGTTCCATGTCCTTATTATTGGTCAATTGGTTACGCATACTGAATTTTAGCGGGGCGGGTGCTTGTTTGACCGTCGGATCGTCTTGTTGAATATCCAACATACCTTTTGAGAGATAAGCGGTAACTTCACGATTGACTTTACCAATGAAATCTTCAAAAAGACTATATGCCTCCACTTTATAAATGACCAACGGGTCTTTTTGCTCGAAACTTGCGCCTTGAACGGAGTCTTTCAATTCGTCCATATTCCGCAAATGCTCCTTCCATTCATTGTCAACAATGGCTAATGAAATGGCTTTTTCGATATCGCGCCAAATGGATTTACCTTTCGATTTTACCGCCGTTTCTAAGTCTGCGGCAATGCCTAAAGCACGCGCACGACCATCGGAATATGGTACAGCAATCCGTTTGTAGCGATGTCCTTCATTGGCAAAAATTTGTTGGCATATAGGTAACAATACCTCAATCGTCTTTTGTCCTTTATGGCGATAATGGGCAAGGAATTGGTCATGGAAATTCTCAATTAACTCTGGAACAGTGCCTTTTTTGAAGACTTCTTCCGATATTTCAGGGTCAAAACCGAGGATTGCCCAACTTGTCCGCTTGAAAGTGGCATAATCCAATACTTTTGTTTCTTCGATAATCCCTTCAGTAAGTGAGGTAAACATTGTGTTCAAATCCACGTCCAAACGTTCGCCATTCAAGGCATTATACCGTTTCTTATAAATGGCATCACGTTGAATATTCATAACGTCATCGTATTCCAACAAGCGTTTACGAATACCAAAGTTGTTTTCTTCCACCTTTGTTTGCGCCCGTTCGATAGATTTTGAGACCATCGAGTGTTGTATTACTTCGCCTTCTTTATGTCCCATTCTGTCCATCAACCCAGCAATCCGTTCAGACTGGAATAAACGCATCAATTCGTCTTCTAAAGATACATAAAACTGCGATGAACCCGGGTCTCCTTGACGACCTGAACGACCACGCAACTGACGGTCAACCCGTCGAGAGTCATGGCGTTCAGAACCGATAATTGCCAAACCGCCTGATTCTTTCACACCCTTGCCGAGCTTAATATCCGTACCACGACCCGCCATATTCGTTGCAATCGTCACAGCACCTGGTTGACCCGCATTTGTAATGATTTCTGCTTCGTGTTGATGTTGTTTGGCGTTCAAAACATTGTGTTTTATGCCACGCATGTTCAACATACGAGACAGCAGTTCCGATTTTTCAACTGTTTTTGTACCCACCAAAACAGGCCGTCCTGCGCCTTGTAACTTAACAATTTCGTCTGCAATAGCATTTATTTTCTCCCGTTCTGTTTTATAAACGAAATCGTCTTCGTCTTTACGTGTAATCGGGCGGTTCGTCGGAATGACAACGACATCAAGTTTATAAATTTGCCAAAATTCATTCGCTTCCGTCTCCGCCGTACCCGTCATACCGCAGAGTTTGTGGTACATACGGAAGTAGTTTTGAAGCGTAACTGTCGCATAAGTCTGTGTTGTTTCACCAATTTTGACGTTTTCCTTAGCTTCTAAGGCTTGATGCAAACCATCAGAGTAGCGACGACCTTCCATCACACGACCCGTTTGTTCATCTACAATTTTTACTTCGCCTTCAACGATGATGTATTCCGTGTCTTTTTCAAACATCGTATAAGCCTTCAAAAGCTGATTAACACCGTGCAAACGTTGTGATTTAATGGAGTAGTCTTGAGCTATTTTATCTTTTTGTTCCGTTTTTTCCTCTTTTGATACTGAGGGGTCTGATTCGATGAGCATCATGCGCTCTGCAATGTCGGGCAAAATAAAAAAGTTGGCATCGCCATGAGCTTTTGACATAAACTCTGCGCCACGTTCTGTCAATTCAACATTGCGATTTTTTTCATCAATCGTAAACAACAACGGTTCGTCCACCAAACCCATGCGTTTCGATTGTTCCTGCATATAAATATTTTCCGTTTTTTGTAACAAAACCTTCACCCCTTCTTCCGAAAGGAACTTAATCAAAGCCCTGTTTTTAGGTAAAGCCCTATGTGCACGCAACAACGACATGCCTGCTTCGCCTTCATCAGTGCCATATTTGCCTTCGGCATAAAGGCGTTTGGCTTCAATAATATATTTATTTGCTAACTTTCTCTGTTCATCGAGCAAACGTTCCACTTCTGGTTTCAATGCCATATACTCTTGTGCATCTTGATCGGCGGTTACAGGACCCGAAATGATAAGCGGTGTACGAGCATCGTCAATAAGCACCGAGTCAACCTCATCGACCATCGTATAGTGATGCGGGCGTTGCACCATTTCATCAAGCGAATGCACCATATTATCACGCAGATAATCGAAACCAAATTCGTTATTTGTGCCATATGTGATGTCGCACAAATAAGCTTTACGGCGTTCCTCTGTGTGAGGCTGATATTTATCAATACAATCAACCGTTAAAAACAAAAACTCATAAATCGGTGCATTCCATTCTGCGTCACGACGTGCTAAATAGTCGTTGACGGTTACAATATGCACGCCTTGACCCGACAAACCATTCAAATAAGCAGGTAGCGTCGATACCAAAGTTTTACCTTCACCCGTCGCCATTTCGGCAATTTTGCCATCGTGCAGCACCGCTCCACCAATCAATTGTGTGTCGAAATGCACCATATTCCATACAATTTCGCCACCGGCTGCTGTCCATTTGTTTTTCCAAATTGCTTTATCGCCTTCAATCGTGACTGGTTTTTTACTATTTGCAGCTAAATCACGGTCATGTGGCGTTGCTGTAACAACCATCGTTTCATTTTCAGAAAAACGTTTAGCGACTTGTTTTACAACGGCAAAGGCTTCAGGAAGGATTTCTTTTAAAATGATTTCCAAATTCTGATTGCGCTCTTTTTTAAGCGTATCAACGTGTTTGAAAAGGTTTTCTTTTTCTTCAAAATCTTCTGTTTCAATGGCTTCTGTGCGGACTTTTTCGATTTCAGCATCTATTTCCGACAAATAATCCGCAATTCTTTCTCTAAATTCTATCGTTTTATTCCGTAATGCATCATGACTGAGGGGGTGCATCGCTTCATATAAACTATTGATTTCGTCAACCAAAGGTTGATACGTTGCCAAGTCTTTTTCAAGTTTTGATTTGATACCAAAAACTTTTTTTAATACATTAAACATTTTATATTGATTTTAATTTTTATTAGATAATGACTATCGTATTGATAATCAATTGATTAAAATGAAACTTATCCGCTCAGTTAGATTCTTACAGAATAACAAAAGGAATCAGCGGCTATTCAGTCGCATCAGCCAATTAGGGATAAAAAAATCTAAAATGAAAATTAAGAAAGGAAAGGAATCTTAGGACGGACAAACCGTTTACCGTTTTGGATAAC
This sequence comes from Saprospiraceae bacterium, assembly GCA_043744455.1. GTDB lineage: Bacteria > Bacteroidota > Bacteroidia > Chitinophagales > Saprospiraceae > JAAFJT01. Next base: position 7,456 of record JAYTUQ010000036.1, read on the forward strand.
AGGTTTTGATTCAGAGAAGATGATAGCAGCAGTCGGTTCAACGGTTTTGACAGCGACATCAGCCGATTTGCGAAGCGTTTCTTTTTGGTTCAAATAATAAACATGGCTCAATTTTTCGCCCCAAGCATATTGTTGTGAAGCGGCAACCACCACCTTTTTGGCAAACAACTCGCCACCCGTCTGCATCTCCGCAGCTTTGTGTGGATACAAGATGTAAAATCCCAAAAGGGCTATAAGGTTGAGTTCTTTCATTTTGAAGATAAAAATTGAGCAAAAATATGGTGCGTTTCGCTCCATCAAGCCAACGGCATGACTGAGGGCGCCATTTTCTAAACGCCGCGCAAAGGTAAAAAGTTTTTTTACCTTTAAATATAAAGTTGTGTTAAAGCTAAATTCGTGCCGAGGAGGTGTGTATGACAAAATGGCAAATTTAGTGCCCCTCCGTATTTTTATCAAAGAGAATGTTCTTAGTAGGCATTTTATCTAAATTGATTTACCTTTGGAACAAAAATAGAGAAAATGGAAAAAGTCTTAGAAAAATATTCATCGAAAAAAATTCAATCTAATGAATTTCAAGTGATACAAGGTATAGAAAATACTACTCAGCTATGGACTAAATCAAATTCAATTAAATTAAAATCCTTGAAACAAGAGATATTAAAATCTAAATACATTTTAAAATTAGCAAATAATTGGGACGAAGAGGGGGCTTTGCCTATATCGTCACGTATCTATGAAACAGCGATACATTTTTTACAAAATTATACGCTGTTTATTTTTGAAACATATAAGACGATTATTGAAACACCCTCTATTAATCCTGTTAAAAATGGCTCAATTGATTTAGAATGGCATACACCTAATGCTCGTTTGTTAATCAACATTAGAGATACCCAAAATGCTTACTATTATGGTGATCAACATAAAAATATTAATTCGATAAAAGGAAATGTTTCAACTCAAACTGTTGAAAACTTTTTTGCTGTTTGGATGACAAAACTTGCTCGTTAATTTATGGAACATACTTTATGGGAAAAAGAACTTATTCCTGATTCAGATAAAATTTATTGTTTTATTCATTGCCAAGCGAATGTGAATCCTAAAACGGGAAAACCTCGTGCAGCAGCTTTTCATAATACGCCAAAACATGGTGATAACCTCTCATGTGATTGGGAAAAATACTCTACCCCCGAAGAAACGAGGTTTCGAATCGGTCAACAATTTAAATCTGGTTCAACTGAATTTAAAAATCCGAACTTATATGCTGTGGCAACATTTCAAGTTAATATTCTAAGAACTGATGAATATGCCCAAGAAATCGAGCATGACCCAATTTACAATACTCAAGAAATTATAGGCATACCCAATAACCGAGCGCATAGTATCATTATTGGCAAAAAAGATGAAGAAACGCGGTTAAAAATGGTTGAAATATGTGAATGGGCTATTTCGCCAACGAACATTTAGTAAAATTCTATACCATTTATAAACTCCAAACGCGCCCCCTCAGTATTTTTGCACAAAAAATACTGAACTTATGCAAAATGTAGATAAAAAGGCACTTTCTGCCCGTTTTTTCTCAATAACTTTTCTCGTAACCACTATATTATTGTTGCAATCCTGCGGCAAAAAAGACCTGCGCGATTATTATTTCCCACTTAAACAATTGAAAAAAGAATCCAAGGTATATGAATATAAAATCACTACCGCTGATACTTCGTTCACGATATATTGGTATTATCAAACCATCGTACAAGCCGATTCAGTTTATCTCGTCGGCAATTGTTACGATGCGGGTTTTCATCCGTTGGTATTTGTCCGCGAAGAGCAAGTGGCAAATGGTATGAAGCTCAAAGAGTTGATATATTATGGTGTCAATACTGAGGGGTATGCTATACAGACAAAAGCGACGATTGAAGGCGGGGCGGTTTATCCTTTTCAAGTGACTGACGATAAAAGTGTTTTTGTGAATGTTGTCAAATATTCAGACCCAAAAGATTCGACAATAATGACAACATTGACCCGAAACAGACGTTTTTTACAAGCTACTTCTTTCGATTTTAAGGGAAAAAAGGTTGATGCCGTCGAATTTGAAATGAAAGAAGAGCAATCAGAACAAAATAATAAAACTGGTGGTTGGACGCATGTATATCCGATTCAAGAAATTTACGCCAAAAACATTGGGCTTGTCTATACAAACCGCGCACTTGATAATGGTCGGAATTTTGAAACCCGATTGGTTGATATTTATACCATGAAAGATTTAGAAGCGAAATTTGAACAACATCTCAATCAAACAAAACAATAAAAGCAACAAACAGAACCTATAAAGCATCTTTTTTAAATTGTGAATTTTATTATTCAAATTTTCACCATTCACCATTTAGATATTCAATATTTCAAAAACCACCCCCTCAGTATGGAGGACTTTTTTTGCTGAAAATATGAAATCACTTAGACTTATCTTCTTTTTTGTACTTTTTCAAAATGTCTTGTCCGCGCAAGTACCAGCACCAAATTTTACATGTGTGCGCCGCGATACCTTGATTTGGACATTGCCAACAGTCTCTTGTGGGGCAATTAATGCCTATTTGATTTATGTCGCACGCAATCCGCAAGGACCTTATCAACTATTGGCAACTGTTACGAATGCTAATCAAACCCGTTATTTTCACAACAATATTGACGGAGGCACGTGGTATTATTACATACAAACCGATGCCAATTGTGGCACACAAACGCGCAGAAGTAGCGATACGCTCAGCAATCAACTACCGGCTTTGAACCCTGTTTTAGTCGTCAGTGTATTGGATAATCGTTCTGTTGATATTCGTTGGCGGCGCAGTCCTTCGCCACAAGTTGTGGGTTATATTGTTTATAAATTGACAAATGCGGGGCTTGTACCTATTGCAAACGTGCCAAATAGAGATACGATACATTATATTGATGCCACAGCGACCCCCTCAGTAAAAATCGAAACGTATCAAGTTTTAGCCGTTGATGCGTGTAATAATACCAGTCTTTTTGACCAAAACCATAACACCATTTTGCTGAAAGCAACGCAAAGTAAATGCAATCAAACCATTACTTTGAAGTGGAATCTCTACAAAAATGCTGGAAATGCCTTGTCTAAACATGAAATATGGGTCGGCGAAAACGGGCGTAATTCATCGCTCATTGCCTCCGTTGGGGCAGCCGATACGACTTATATTTTGCGGAATGTGACCGATAAAATACGCTACAATATTTTTGTTAAAGCTGTTCAATCCGTTTCCAATATTGCATCACGTTCTTCAGACACAACGATTGTAGCCGATATTATTAAGCCTGTTATTACGTTGCTATTGAAAAATGCCAGTGTAACGGATAAAAATCAAGTAGAAATCGTTTGGCTATGGAATCGCGATGCAAAGATTGATTCGGTGCGGATATTGAGGGGGGATAAAGATTCTGGTTATATTGAAATTAGAAAAATCAAAGCACCAACTGTGCTCGACGATGAATTCTTTTTTGTTGATACCTCCGTCAATCCAAGTTTACATGCATATTTTTATAGAATTGAAACCAAAGACCAATGTGGTGTTAAACGCTTATCAAATTTTGCCATGACGCCTCATTTAACAGGGAAAGGTGCTGCCAATCGTCGTAATTTGTTGAATTGGACACGTCTGCGAGTGCCGATTGGAGAGGCGATTGGCTATCAAATGTATCGTATTGTTTCGAATGTGCCAACCCCTGTCGGTTTACCTGTAGATACGTCGATTTTTGATTTTCCAGATGTAGTGGGTACGGATGAGCCTTTGGTGTGTTACAGACTCGGCGCAAATTTCCGTTATACACTGCCAGATGGCTCTACTGAAGAGGGCACTTCTTTTTCAAATACCGTATGTATTGACCAATTTTCAACGATTTGGATTCCCAATGCTTTTGCACCGAGTGGAAAAAACGTCGAATTCCGTCCTATTTTCACGTATATCGGAACGGTAAAGACCTACAAAATGGAAATTTTTGACCGTTGGGGCAGTAAGCTTTTTGAGACATCTGACCCATTGGTGGGGTGGGACGGACGAAAGGGTTCTCAAGCCATGCCACAGGGTACATATACTTTTTTAATTAAAGTAGAACAGGGCAATGGGCATACTTTTGCAGAACGGGGTATTGTTATGTTGGTTCGATAAGAGCAATCAATAATTGAAAAATTAAGGTATACTTTTTGCGTTTGTTTTGAAAGAAGTGTTAAATAGTTGGACATTCGGCTAAAAAACGCATTTTATTCAACTTTTACGCTTAATTTTGGAAGTCAATAAAAATAATTATTATAATTTCTTTAAAAAATAAGATTTAACATGAAAAAAATATTCTTAATGGCAGCTTTCGCTGCGTTTGCATTGGCTGCTAATGCTCAAACTCAACCAACAGCGTCCACAACTGATGCTGCGCCTGCAAAAAAATCTTGTTGCGCTTCAATGGCGAATAAGACAGAATGTTCAACGATGAGCAAAGCTGAGTGCGCTAAAGCCATGTCAGAAGGTAAATGTTCTGCAACAAGTGCTAAAACATCGATGGCAGCCAAAGCCGATAAAGCCAGCACGAAAAAAACAGTAGCGGCTAACAAACCATAATGTCTTTTTTAAAAAATAAAAACGGCTTTCTCGAAAGGATTCGAGAAAGCCGTTTTTGTTTTAAAAATACTAAATACTGAGGGGGTGCTTTACTTCAACATAGCCTTGATACGTTGATATTGTGCTTGATTTGTTGCATTACCCCGGCACGTTTTCGCAGCAGCTTGAGCTTCGATATTTCCTACCCTATTAGTTGGGTTGGGGTGTGTACTCAAAAATTCAGGTGGCGAATTCGCATTGCCAATTTTTTTGAAAAACCCTGCCGCACCCGCAGGGTTATACTCGGTGCCACATAAGTAATTGACACTCATATTATCCGCTTCCGTTTCATGTTCACGGCTAAACTTCAAACCGACCACAGCCGAAGCAATTTGCGCGGCATTCATCGCAGCTTTTTGGGTATTGGCACTTTGACCTTGTGTTGCAACACTCGCACCAATTGCCGCCAGAATCTGAACTCCATATGACTGATATAACTGCCGCATCGAGTGACGCTTGTCGGCATGTGCAATTTCATGACCCATCACACCAGCGAGTTGGTCTTCTGTATCCAAATATTTTATCAAGCCTGTATAGACATAAATATAACCACTATATTTATAGCGACTTACGTAAACGTGCTACGGGAATATTCAGTTGTTCCCGATATTTTGCCACCGTACGACGCGCAATATTATATCCTTTATCTTGCAGCATAGATTTTAATTTTTCATCAGAAAAAGGCTTTCTATTACTTTCAACTTTGATAATATCGGTCAAAATCTTTTTGACTTCTAAGGTTGAAACTTCATCACCTTCGCTTGTTTGTAGCGATTCAGAGAAAAAATCTTTCAAGCGTTTAGTGCCAAATTCTGTTTGCACATATTTAGAATTTGCGACACGCGACACCGTTGAAATATCCAAACCTGTCACATCCGCAATATCTTTCAAAATCATCGGCTTCAATCTTTTATCATCGCCAGTCATGAAAAATTCTTGTTGATAGGTCATAATAGCGTACATTGTCTTGAACATCGTCTGTTCGCGTTGTCGAATGGCATCAATAAACCATTTTGCAGAATCAATTTTTTGTTTGATAAACATAACAGCTTCTCTTTGCATTTTAACCGACGTGTTTTTGTTGCGATGATTTTTGTACGATTTAAGCATTTCGCGATAATGCTCACTGATGCGCAAATCGGGTACATTGCGGCTATCAACGCTCAATTCTAACCGGCTACCCTCTTTCATTTCAACCGAAAAATCAGGGACAACATATTGCATATTGCGCTCACGTACGCTCACATGTGCACTGGCAGGCTTGGGGTTGAGTTTCAAAATTTCATCTAATACATCTTTAAGTTTTTCTTCCGTCAAATTAAGATGTTTTTGCATTTTTTGATAATGCTTTTTTGTAAACTCATCGAATAAATCAAAAATTAAACGTGCGGCAATACGTAAATTTTTGACAATTTCTGGATCAGAGGATTCATTTTCTAATTTTTGCCGAATTTGAATTAATAAACACTCCTGCAAAGTGCGCGCACCAATACCCGGCGGGTCAAAACGTTGGATTTTTTCTAAAATAGAAACGACTTCAGTTTCATCTGTATTGATATTTTGTAAAAACCTAATGTCATCACAAATATTTATGGGTGCACGACGCAAATAACCATCCTCATCAATAGAACCAATAATTTGCTTTGCAATCAAAATTTCACGCTCTGTTTTAAAATCAAGTAGCCCTAATTGTTCTTCTAAAAATTCATGAAAACTATTTTCGAGGGCTATCGGAACAGTTTTTTCGTCGTCGTCCGCATTGCGACTCTCTCCTTTAGGTAAGTAAGAAGAGTCATCTTCAGCATATCTCTCCAAATACTCATCAAGCTCATAGTCATCCTCACGAAGCGGAACTTCTTCTTCTTCACGGAAATCGTCGGAGGCATCATCAATGGATTCATCTTTTTCAGATTCATTGTCTGATTGTGGGTCTTCGGTATTGTAAGGGTCTTCATATTCATCGCCCGCTTCTAAAACAGGATTGACTTCCATTTCCTCTTGAATGCGCTGTTCAAGAGCGGTTGTAGGCAATTGCAATAATTTCATCAGCTGAATTTGCTGAGGCGAAAGACTGGATGTTAGGGATTGGTATTGACCTTGTCCAAGCATAGATTATCATTTTTATGTGTTCACGGAATTAAATTAATAAAAAACGACTGCTGCTTGGTTAATCGATTTTTCATAGTTAGAACGGTTTGGTGTAAATATTGGTAAAAAAAAAATAAATTTTTTTTGATGGATACTTGCAAGTTTAACGATATTTGATGGATAAAAGCAAGTTTAATTTCAAATAAAAAATAAATTTTATTTTATAAATTACAATGTTTAATGATTAATTAATTGATTTTTAATAGGTTAGATACATATTTTATTAAAAATTAATTTTAGTATAGAGAAGACCACAAAAGATATGCCAATCATAATAAATATAAATACAATAAATATAAAATATTTATATATTTTAAATACAATCCAAGAAATTCATTCAACCAAAGAAAACATACCGCCTCTTTCTTAAACTGTAAAAAGCATAAAAAGTTACTAACAAAACAATTTTAATAAAATGAAAAAGCCACATACTGGGCGTAACACGTCCAGTATATGGCTTTTTATAACATTTTATATTAAAATAACATTCCTTGTGTCGAAGACGGTGGTATAAGACCCAAATGTAAAAATGCCTTTTCTGTTGCTTCACGCCCACGTGGTGTTCGATGCAAATAGCCTTCCATAATTAGAAATGGCTCATGAACTTCCTCTATTGTCCCTGCTTCTTCGCCAACAGCAGTGGCTATAGTCGTTAAACCAACTGGACCGCCCTTGAATTTATGAATGATGGTTGACAAAATGCGATTATCCATCTCGTCCAAGCCACTTTCATCTACATTGAGTGCATTTAAGCCAAATTTGGCAATTTCAATCTCAATCTTACCGTCCCCTTTCATCTGCGCAAAATCTCGCACGCGCCTCAAAAGAGCATTCGCAATGCGCGGTGTGCCCCTTGACCGTCTGGCAATTTCCAAAGCCCCCCCCTCAGTAATAGGCAAGTTCAGAATTTCGGAAGAACGGAAAATGATTTTTTTTAAGGTTTCGACCTCATAATAATCCAAAAGGCAATTGATACCAAACCGTGCTCGCATCGGCGAGGTCAATAGACCCATGCGTGTGGTTGCGCCAACAAGCGTAAATGGACTTAAAGTCAACTGGATTGACCGCGCATTGGGACCAGAATCTATCATAATGTCAATCCGATAGTCCTCCATGGCAGAATAAAGATATTCCTCCACAACAGTGTTCAAACGATGGATTTCATCAATAAACAAGACATCTCCAGCGTCTAAATTAGTCAAAAGCCCTGCTAAGTCTCCTGGTTTTTCTAAAACTGGACCAGAAGTCATTTTCATATTTGCACCCAATTCGTTTGAAATAATATGCGCTAAAGTTGTCTTCCCAAGACCCGGAGGCCCATGTAAGAGTACATGATCGAGTGCTTCACCTCGTAATTTGGCTGCACCGATGAAAATTTTAAGATTACTAACAATTTTGGATTGCCCACTGAAATCGTCCAATGCTTTCGGTCGCAAGGCACGCTCTACAAGCTTTTCTTCGGGACTCTGATTTTTCCCTGAAGGGTCAATATTCGGATTTGCCATTTATGCTACAATTTCAAACAATTTATTTTGGCAAAATTAAACAAATTCTTCAAAACATATACCCCCCTCAGTATTTTTAGCATAATGAATGGGATTTAAAGACTAAGTAGTATGGAAGTAATTGATAATCAGCAGTTTATAAAAAGCCAAATCCCGACATCGAGCGATGTCGGGATTCGAGCATAAGTGGAGGATAGTTAATATTAAGGGGTCCAAAGGGAAATTATTAAGTTTGTTGCTGTCTTACTAAGTGTTTGTTATAAAAAAAATGCGTTTGTTCGTAGCGTTGTCTATGTTTTATAAAAAAAATGCGTTTGTTCGTAGCGTTGTCTATGTTTTGTAAAAAAGTAAAAAGTTAGTTCATATAGTGTATGTAAAAGTTTTGCCCTATAAAAATAAAAATGTGTTCAATTTTAGTGTTGCGTATGTTTTGCCCTATAAAAATAAAAATGTGTTCAATTTTAGTGTTGCGTATGTTTTGCCCTATAAAAATAAAAATGTGTTCAATTTACTTTATCAAAACCTTCATTAAATGTGTGACACTTTTTCGGTTTGATGATACAAAGTTAGTGCCCTCACCAAGGGATGTCAAGGTTAGATTCTATAATTATTTTATTTGTATTTCTAATTAACTGAAAATCAGTCAGTTGGAAGTGATTTTTGGATTAATATAATTTAAAATAATATTCGTTAAGCCTTTCGTGTACTTGGGAAAGATGCTAAAATAAAAGTGAGATAAGGAGATTAAGAGATGAAAATGCCCTCGAGTGTGGATTTTTTCTTCTTTTTTCAAGAGAAATCAAGGGAATAGGAAGTGAAGGATGAATAAAATATGTGACAGGCTTTTTTTACTTGCTGCTGCTTAAACGCTTTTGATTCTCGTAACGCACAATGAAAGCATCGTTTAAAGAACGCTCTTTTGCCTTACGCAAGGCTGCCGTCGCCGTTTCGAGCGTATCAAAAGACAGCAGTACGCGGGTAAAACGTTTGCCATTTACAACAGCAATTTCGGTTTCAAATTCGCCTAAATCTTCAACACGTTTCAATCTTTTGATATTCACATTATCCAAATCCGTTTCATAAGCCATTATTTGAATCTTGTATTGGACGGTTTCGGCGGCTAGTGAATGCTTTTCTGTAGCAGCTTTGCGTTCCTTTAGGTTCTCCTTTTGTTTAACAACCGTCATTTCCAAGCCATGAGTTTGTTTATGTGCTGCATCTGTGCTCGTAGCTTTCAGCAAAGCCTGTTGTTTGTTAGCAGTATCCTTAGCGACCAAAACACGGTTTGCAACAAAGGTGGCATATCGTTCAAGATAAAAATTTCGGGTCTCCTTTTTTAAACTATCATTTGCCACAAACACAGCACTCCCGATGCGAAAACCGTCTTTTTCTGCTTCTAAAATGTATGTTTTTTGTGGCAAAACGGTGAATTCATAGTTGCCTTCCGAACACGCCACAGAAGATAATAAGCGCAAATCACTATCATCGGTTGACCGTTTTTCATAAAGTGATAATCGAACATTTTCTAACTCACTTTTTGTGTTCTTATCAAAAACTTGTCCTTTTACAATCAATTCATGTTTGGTATTGATGTTAAAACTATAAATATCATCGTCTTGGGAACTTAATTTTTCCATTCCGTAAGTCCTATTAGAAACAAAAAAACCGCCTGTTTTCGACTTGTTTTTAACAAAATACCAATCATCTGCACTTGAATTAAAGGGTGTACCCATGTTTTGTGGCGATGTCCAATATTGCAAAGACCCATAAGACTTAAAAATATCCAATCCGCCCATTGCCGCTCGTCCGTTTGAAGCAAAATAGAGCATTTGTTCCTCGTCATCATAAAAAGGTGTCACTTCATCCCCCTCAGTATTGATGATGGCGCCGAGGTTCATTGGATTATCGAAATCCGAATTTTCCTTATTTCGCGCACGTGATGTCATCCAAATATCCATGCCACCGCGCCCCCCTTTGCGATTGCTCGTAAAAAACAAAATTTCGCTGTTACCCTTGTGAATCACATAAGGTTGAGTCGTCATGCCATTCGCATCTGTACTGTCGTGGTTGATGCGTTCTGAAAGCCGAATCGGAGCTGTCCAACCTTCTTGTGTGCGTTTTAGGTAGTAAATGCCACAAGTTTTTTGCTTTTTTTTTCCAACCTCTTGGCACATCGTACAGTAAAAACGGGCACCATCGGGCGAAAATGTACCGTTTCCAATGGGTGTCGTTTCAGGAATCGGAAGACTCGATAATGGTTCTGCAACCGACCATGCAGTACCTAAAAAACGGCTGCGAAGGAGTTTCGCTGCATCCTGCCAGCGTGAAGTAAAATACAAAACATTGTCGCCAAATGGTACTGGTGCTATATCATTCTCTTGTGTATTGATATTTTCATTCATGTGTTCTACAAAAACATCACCCTTTTTTGTCGAATCTGACTCTGTGATACCCAACGCACAGCCTGCGAGATAATCACCTATTTTTTTCGTCATTTTCTCGTGGTCTTTGCCTTTGTAATTGTTCAAATATTGCAAAAACTCGGGTGCTGCTTCGTCCCATTCGCCCGCTTGTTGTAGCGCTTGGGCAAATTCTAAATGAATATATGGAAACTTTTGATTATCAATAATTGGACGGAAAAGTGTAACAGCTTTTTGATATTCACGGCTGTTCAAGTAAAGTTGAGCCGATTGATAAGCTATTTCCGTTTTTTTAGGCTTCAACAGATACGCTGTTTCAAGGTAAGCCGCTGCACTTGCCTGATTGCCTTGGTCAATCATTTTTTTTGCAGCACGTACAAGTGACGTATATTTTTTTGGGGGAGACGGTATAGACGCATTTTGCGCCCAAAATACTGAGGGGGTCAAGAATACAAGGAAAAGGCTGACAACGACCGGTTTACAAGACATACTGTTTGGATATTTTATGTTTATGTACCGTTGCCAAGGCATTTTTATAATTAAATAATACCGACGACGAAGTTTTAAAACTTCGTCGTCGGTATTATTTCACTAAGACACTGTTCCACGACTTTTGCAAAATATTCATGTTCTAAAGCTAAAACTTTTCGTGCAATATCTATCGGCGTATCGTCGGTAGAAAGTGCCGTTTTTGCTTGAAAAATAATATCTCCTTCGTCATAATGTGCATTGCAAAAATGAATAGTAATGCCTGATTCTGTTTCGCCTGCCGCTTTAACGGCTTCGTGAATATAGTGTCCATACATCCCTTTTCCACCAAATTTTGGCAATAATGCAGGATGAATATTGACTATCTTTTTTTCAAAATGCTTGACTAAATACGGTGGAATAAGCAACAAAAACCCTGCCAAAACAATGAAATCTACGTCCTGCTCTTTCAATGATGTTAAAAACATCTGTTCATCATAAAGTATTGATTTTGTTATACTTAAAAGGGGAATATTATTTTCTTCAGCAATAGCTATGGCACCTAAATCGGGTTTGTTAGAGACTAAAAGCGCAATGGATACTGAGGGGTGTCCTTTGAAGTGTTCGATGATTTTCTGTGCATTACTGCCTGTTCCAGATAAAAAAATAGCGATGTGCGTTTTCTCCATGAATCACAGATTTAGACTGATTTTTTTTTAAAAATTAGCTTTGAACACTGATGGGAGTAATCCGAACCATGCCCAAAACGTCCTCTCTTTGTTCTCGTAGCGATGAAATATAGGCGTCACCGCCATACGTTTGTGCGACTTTATATAAACGCGAACATGCTTTAAAATTAATACATAATTCATTGTAAAGCAATGAGTAATAGCCTAAAAATGGCAAAATTAAAACAAATAACCAAAACGCCCAACTACCGATAATAAGCCCCGCAATCAGTAAAACAATATACATAGCTACGGTCGCACCAACAGCCACACCCGCCATGACAGGACCTTTAAATTCTAAATAAGGCACTTGTTCATCGCGTACTTTTCGACTATACCTATTGGGCAAATAATGTCCATACCAACCGATTAAAAAAGGCACAAAACCAATGAGTAGTGCCAATATATTCTTAAAACGACCATGATAAGGTTGGGCAATGGCGACGTCTTTTAAACCTTTTGACGCTATGGTTGAAAAATAGGCATTTGATTTTTCGTTTAGCGTATCTTTTTGACTATCAGTCATTTCATTCAAATTATTAATCATTTCCTGTTGCGCCATAAGGCGACGCGCCGAACGCACCAGGATAGGAAAAGTCGGTTGTGGAAATGAATTGCGGTACAACAAAAGCAATTGTTCGGCTAAATCGTCATCTTCTTTTTTTGCAATATGAACGAGGCAAGGCTTCATGACCGCTTCTGCATCAGCGGTCAATTTATTAATGGCTTTTGAGGCGTTTTGAGCGTGGATTTCATAATAATTACTGAGGGGTATCGGTTTCCCCACTTTTATCATCACTTCGCCACGCGGCGTATGCGGGTCGCTGTATGTGATGCCAATCGGTACAATCTGCAAATCGAGGTCGCCATATCTTTCATAATTACTAAACGCCATGCGTCCTAAACCCTTTTGAAGCGGATGTAGCCGTTTAGCCGTTATCGTTGTGCCTTCGCTAAAAATCATAATGGCTTTGTTTTCGCTCAACATATCACGAATTTGGTCCATTATAGCCGCATTTTGGCGCAAATTTTCAAAGCCATCGCGAAAACGATAAATCGGAATCATCAATAAATTTGCAAGAATACGCCTGTAAATAGGCTTTTTAAACATATCGCCTCGGGTGATAAAGTAAAAATCACACGCCCAAAAAACACAAGCTAACAGCGTTGGCTCAAAAAAACCAGTTGGGTGATTGACCGAAAAAATCACAGGTTTCCCTTGTGGAATGTTCTCTTCACCCGTAAAATATATTTTTTTAAAATAAATTTTAAAAGCCAATGTCACAATAGGACGTACTATATGATATAGTTTCATAGTTGGTTTGTATTATCCTTTTCTTTTTTTTGCTCAAAATTTAAGTATAGTGGTGTCATTTTATTGATTTTTGAAACGTGTTTAATGCAAAATTAAAAAGTTTCCTAATTTCGCAGCCCATGTCAGTCAAAAAGAAACTCATCATTATTGGCGGTCCGACCGCAAGCGGCAAAACCGATTGTGCGATTCAACTCGCGCAACACTTTGGCACAGAGATTCTTTCTGCCGATTCTCGCCAATTCTATAAAGAGATGTCTATCGGCACTGCGAAACCGCAACTTAGTGATTTAGCCAAAGTCAAGCATCATTTTATCGGTAATCTTTCCATTAAAGATGCCTATTCGGTTGGCAATTTTGAGCGCGATGCACTTGCCGTTTTAGAGACTATTTTTGAGAAAAATGACACTGCCATCATGGTCGGTGGCACAGGTTTGTACATCCGTGCGGTTTGTGAAGGGCTTAATGTTTTTCCTGATGTACCCCTCAGTATCCGCGACGAATTTGAAGAGATTTTTAAAAATCAAGGCATTGAACCCCTCCAAAAACTATTGCAAGCCGTTGATTATGCGTATTTTACAAAAGCAGATATTCAAAACCCTATGCGCTTGATACGCGCTTTGTCGGTTTGGAAAGTCAGCGGCAAACCTTTTTCCAGTTTTTTGTCAGGCGATAAAATCGAACGAAATTTTACACCCATATATATAGCCCTCGACTTGCCGCGTGCCGTTCTATATGACCGTATCAATCGCCGTGTGGATGCGATGATGGCAGAAGGTTTGCTCGAAGAAGCAAAGACTTTATATCCATTCAGAGACTTAAATGCGCTGCAAACGGTCGGCTATACCGAACTTTTCGCCCATTTTGATGGTGATATGACCCTTGATGAAGCCGTTGATAAAATAAAACAACATACTCGCAATTACGCCAAACGCCAAATGACGTGGTTTCGGAAAAATGATTTTTGGCAGCGTTTCGACCCGCAAAAGCCATACCTTACAATGTTTGAAATTGTTGCGCATTAATAATGCCCGCGGTGCTTGCAGTATTATTGAAAAACACGAAGGCTTCTTTTAGGTGTTCATTTTTATTTAAATAAGTGTGCAAATCTGATAAATATTTTTCTGAATATTTGGAATAAAACATTTGTGGATTCCCGTGCAAACGCATATAAGTTATAGGCGTGGTTTCAACGTGCGTATCGGGCATTTTAGGATGATTGACGTTACAAAATATAATATTGTTTTTTTTGAAAGCCTCATAAACATCTGAATGCCACCATTCTACGTGTCGAAATTCAACAACATTTGTAAAATCTGGGTTCATATTTTTAAGAATTAATTCGAGTGTATGCTCTGAATATCGGAAGCTGGGCGGGAATTGAAACAATAAACAAGCTAATTTTTCTTTTAAACCAAGTGAACAATTATTATAAAAATCGTGTAACTCTGCTTCACAATTTTCAAACTTTTTTTCATGCGTCATTAACTTGGGTGCTTTGACGGCAAATAAAAATTTGTCAGGACTTTTGTCGTACCAACTTTGGAGCAATTTGACTGTTGGAAAACGGTAAAAAGTTACGTTCAATTCAACAGTTTCCAGATGTTCGGCATAAAAATTAAACCACTTACTGGGAGGCATGTCATCAGGATAAAAAACACCTTTCCAATGTTTGTTATAAAATCCAGAGCAACCTGTATGAATTTTCATTTTCATTTATGCCGAGAAACAGTTTGCTTTTCTAAAAAAGACGATATGCATTAAGGTATTATTAAAACCTATATTTATTTGCGAAATAACTTTAATTCGCTTATTAAAACAGAACATACATTCTGAATTAGTACCTAATTTTTAAATGCGAAATAGACAATTTGAAAATTCAGCGTTATTTATTAAATGCGTTCTTTAAATCAATTGTAGCCAACGCCTGTGCATCTTTAGCTTGTGCAACAAGGGCTGCCATACCAAAAAATTCATGCGTTGTTCCGTTGTACAGTTTGTAATTAACAGGTATAATTGAGTTTGAAGTGATAAAGTTAATAGCGGCAAGAAAAGATAAAAAAGCGTAAGAATACTGAGGGGGCTCTCTCACTCCCTAATCCTCTGATTTTAATCAGACAACCCAATGATTTTCATCATCCCATACCATGAGGGTGCTTCCTAATTTTGCCACAAATCAATTAATTTATTTAACATTTTAAATTTCTTTCTAAATGAAAAAGACATCATCATTTATCACAATCCTATTAGTTGTTATCGGGCAAATGCTTTTCGCTCAAAAACCGATTGATTCCAAAGGGCGGGTCATTGATGCCAAAGGAGATGTTTATATTGGTGGAACAAAGCTGGGTTCTGTCACAATGGATAGCGTCGTAAAAAATGCGAACGGAAAACCTATGGCTTTTCTAAAATCAGGTGGCATCTTAGTTAGTTCTAAAGGGAAAACACTTGGCAAAATGGGCAAAGACGGGCGCACTTTTTACAATGCCCAAGGAACTGCCATTTTTATGGTCAAAGACAACACCGATTCTGAAACCTGCCAGATTGTTGATATGAAAGGAAAGGTTATCGGCGATGTGCATCAAAACTATAAAGCAATGGCTTGTACTTTACATTGTTTTAAAAATGATATGGATTCAAAAACGCATCAAAAAAGGAAAGCTAAAAAGTAATTTTAGTAATTTTGCAATTATCATTTACCCCCTCAGTATCCCTCTGTTTTATACGATACTGAGGGGGTTCTTTTTTTTAAACAAATCAATTAACGGCTCATGAAAACGCTCACACAAAATAAAATCTATAACGCCCCGCCGGAACAGGTATTCAAAGCGATTGATGATTTGGGCGTAACAGGCACGCACATGACCAAATCCTCTGGAATGATGATGGGCAACAAACTGAAACTCGAATACTTAACCGAATATCATACAGGGCTGGGTACAAAATACAGATGGACAGGAAAAATGATGGGTATGGCAATGGATTTTACAGTAGAAGTTACTAAATGGATTTCAGGCAAAGAAAAAACGTGGGAAACGATTGGCGATACCAAATTGATTATTTATTCATGGTATAGAATGCACCTTTTGATAACACCTCAAGGCAGTAATACAAATGCCGAATTGTCTATCAGTTATGAGAAACCTTTCGGTTTTTTCGATAGAATATTGTGCTTCTTTTTTGCTGATTGGTATTGTAGATGGTGTTTGAGTAAGATGCTGGGAGACGCGGGTAAGGCTCTTGAAACTCAAAAAAACGAAAGATATGAAATTCATAAATGACATAAATTTCAAATTAAAATGAATTTTTATCAAGCATCTGTAAAGACACTTGTCGAGGAACTAAAAACATCTGTTGAAAACGGTTTGACAGATGCCGAAAGTGCTATGCGGTTGCAAAAGAATGGACATAACCGCATCAAACGCACCAATAAAAGGAATATGTTTCAGGTGTTTTTGGAGCAATTCAAAAATATGTTGGTCATATTATTGATTGTTGCAGCAGTCCTTTCTTTATTTTTAAATGCGAACAGAGATGCTATTATTTTAATATTGGTTGTTATTTTTAATGCCGCGATTGGTTTTTATCAAGAGTGGAAATCAGAAAATATACTGGCTTCGCTGAAAGATTTAATTATCGAGCGGTGTTTTGTTTTTCGCAATGGCAAAAAGATTGAAGTGCCGTCTGATGAATTGGTGACGGGCGACATTGTTTCGTTGAGCGAAGGCAACGGGATTCCTGCGGACATTCGTTTGGTTGAAAGTACGGGTTTTTCGACCAATGATTTTATATTGACGGGGGAATCGCAACCCAGAGAAAAATCGCACGAAACGGTCATAGAAAAAGAAGTGGGCATTTCGGAACAGGACAATTGCGTTTTTATGGGTACAACCGTTGCCAAAGGCGAAGCGACAGGCATTGTGGTTGCAACAGGGATGAATACAGAATTGGGGCGAATTGCGACAAGTTCAGAAACAATTGACGCAAGCGTTACCCCTTTGCAAAAAGAACTGAATATTGTAGCTAAAAAAATTACTTACATCACCTTGATTTTAGGTGGTATTTTAATGGCGGTTCGCTTGATTATGGGTGATGCCTTGAATGATGCCCTTATTTTTACTGTTGGTGTGGCTGCGGCAATGGTGCCTGAAGGACTGCCTGCCCAAATTTCCGTTTCGCTCGCTTTGGGTGTTTCAAGATTAGCAAAGAAAAAAGCGATTGTAAAAAAATTGTCTGCCGTTGAAGCATTGGGCGCGGCTACGGTTATTGCCTCTGATAAAACAGGCACGATTACCAAAAATGAAATGACGATTATTTACGGTTATTTGAATGGTGAAAATTATACGATTACCGGAACGGGCTATGAACCGACAGGTGAAATATTGAATGTGGACAGCAACGTTTTAAACAAAGACAACCTCGAAGATTTGAAAGTTTTTTTCTTAAATGGTTATTTGTCGTCAACGGGAAAAATCAATCCGCCCGACAAATATCACCCAACTTGGTATCCCATTGGTGACCCAACGGAATGTGCTTTTTCAACTTTAATCCTCAAAGCGGGCTATGATTTGGAGGAAATTGCATTGGGTTATAAGCGTTTACAATTGTTTCCATTCGATTCTGTCCGAAAACGGGTTTCTATCATTCGAGAACACAAAGGAAAACATATTAGTTTTATCAAAGGTTCGATTGAATCTATTTTAGAAGTTTCCACAACGCTTATCGTCAACGGTGAAGAAAAAGAATTAACCGCATCTGACAAAAAACACTTTCTTGAAATTGCCGAATTTCACGCCGCCGAAGCCAAGCGCGTTATTGCCATTGCTTACAAAGACTTACCCACGAAGGACAAATACACCATTGAAGAAGCTGAAACCAACATCGTATTCGCAGGTTTTGTTGCAATGGTTGACCCACCGCACGAACAAGTCGCAGAAGCGATTGCCACCGCTTTTGATGCGGGTATGAAAGTAATTATGATTACAGGCGATAATGAAATTACGGCAAAAGCGATTGCCAATCAAATCGGCATGTTCAATCGTGATAAGACACTACCCGAAGTTATCAACGACCAAACACTGAAAGGCATGAACGATGCCGATATTAAAAAACGTTTGGGCGCGAGAACTTTGATATTTTCAAGAGTATCGCCAGATGAAAAACTGAAAATTATCTCATTATTGAAAGAGAAAGGTGATGTTGTTGCAGTGACAGGCGACGGTGTGAACGATACTTTAAGTTTAAAAAAAGCAGACATTGGCATTGCAATGGGTTTAAAAGGCAGTAAAGTTGCCCAAGAAGCGGCGAGTATGGTGCTGTTGAATGATGATTTCTCTACTATTGTCATTGCCATAAAAGAAGGCAGAACGATTTATAACAACCTGAAAAAGAACGTTTTAGCAAACCTCATTGGCAATATGGCGGAATTAACTGTCATACTTTTAGGTTTTGTCGGTGCTTTTTGGCATTTACAAATGGCGATTTTTGCCGTGCATATTTTGCTGATAGATTTGATTGGCAATATGTTGCCTTTGTTGATGCTTTCTTTCGACCCAGCCGAAGGTGATTTGATGCACAAACCACCCCGCAAGCAAGATGAAATGTTGAATAAAAAGAACCTCATCATTATTTTATATTCTGGCATCATCAAAGGCGGCATTTCATTTGGGGCGTATTTATTATCGTTTTGGTTTCATGCAGGCGAACAATTTCAACATGAAAAAGCGGTCACAGTCACCATGACCTCAATTATTGTTTGCCAATTTGTGAATATTTTTTCGAGCCGAACTACGAAAACCATATTCACGTCCTATTTTTTCAGCAACAAATATTTATTTATCGGGGTCGGGGCATCCATTGTTTTTGTGGCATTGGCGAGTTATGTCCCCATTTTTAATGAATACTTGCATACGGGACCATTAAGCCTAATGGATTGGGGTTTTGTGATGGGTGGGGCAATGCTTTATTTAGCTGTATTTGAAGTGATAAAACTGGCAACTTTAAGAAAGGCTAAACCTGTAAAAAAAGTTAGCGCATAAATCATGAGATTATGATAACAATAAAAAAAGAAGGCATATTGCTAATGAAAACGGCTTTATCATTTGAAGATGAAGGCGTATTGAATCCCGCTGTGATAAAAGAGGGTAACACAGTTCATTTGCTTTACAGGGCAGTTCGTAAAGGCAATCATTCCACAATAACTATTGAAGGATATGTTTATTCGGCTTGTGCAGCATTAATGGATTTAGAAAATCCTCATATAGAGCTTGCCCGATTACCTTACGCTTTGTTTACGCCAGAGCATGAATGGGAATTAAAAGGTGAAGTAAATAATGTCGTTTTCCCTACTGGCACAGCTTTGTTTGACGATACCTTATACATTTATTACGGTGCTGCGGATCAACGAATAGCATGTGCCTCTGTTAGTTTAAAAGAATTGGTCAATGAATTAGTGAGTAATATCGAAAAAAAATGATAAAATTAAAACCATACGCCGCATCATCGCTCACACTTAGTGGTTTATTGCTCATGGCAATGGGCAGTTACTTTATTTTTTTACGACAGCCTTTGTTGCCCGAAGATACGCGATACATGGGTTCAACTTTATCTGAAATCAAAGAAACTATACCCAATATTTCCTCTTGGCTTCAAAAGGTTTTTTGGGTAATGGGCGGCTACATTTTTACAACAGGCTTGCTCATTGGCTATATCGCTCAAACAACTTTTCGGACAAGCGTTCGCGGCTCATTTGTGGTCGTATTGATGGCTGGTATGACATCTATTGGCTTGATGGTGGTTGTCAATTTTATGATTGTATCCGATTTCAGATGGCTTCTCCTGACATTTGCTGTGCCGTGGATAGTTGCGTTAATCCTTTATTGTTTTCGTAAGTAACCAATTGAAATGTTTGCATAGAAATAGCCGCTTTTAATCGCTTGTTTTGAGCAAAATACTGAGGGGGTATTAGATAACAAAATCCTCTGATTTCAATCAGTCAAGACAATGATTTTTATCATCTTCCACTCCGTTTTTTTCCCGAAACTTAGGTTTATAATTAAAAAATTATGGTAGAAAAACTTATTTCATTTTCCCTTCGCAACAGGCTTATTGTATTGTTGGCAGCAGCAGCTTTATTTGTTTGGGGCATTTATAGCCTCAAACAAAACCCCATTGATGCCATTCCTGATTTGAGTGAAAATCAAGTGATTGTGTTTACCGAATGGATGGGTCGCAGCCCGCAAGTTATTGAAGACCAAATAACCTATCCGCTTGTTTCTAATCTGCAAGGGATTCCTAAAATCAAAAATATTCGCGGCACGTCTATGTTCGGGATGAGCTTTGTCTATATCATTTTTGAAGATAAAGTAGATGTTTATTGGGCAAGAACGCGGGTTTTGGAAAGGTTGAATTATGCACAACGTTTGTTACCACAAGGCATTACGCCGTCTTTGGGACCCGATGGAACGGGCGTTGGACATATCTTTTGGTACACGCTAAAAGCACGGAATATGGATTTGGGTGAACAAAGGGCTTTGCAAGATTGGTACGTCAAGTTCGCATTACAAACCGTTCCAGGCGTGGCAGAAGTGGCTTCGTTTGGTGGTTTTGAAAAACAATATCAGTTGGTCGTTGACCCCATAAAGCTGCAATACTACAATGTGTCTTTGATGAATTTGATGGATAAAGTTAAAGCCAACAACAATGATGTCGGTGGACGGAAGTTTGAAATGGCAGATATGGCGTACATTATTCGGGGTTTGGGTTATATAAAAAGCAAGGAAGATTTGGAAAGTATCGGACTCGGCAATTATAAAGGTATTCCTGTTCGCGTAAAAGATATTGCCAGTGTACAAATGGGCGGCGATTTGCGGTTGGGTATTTTTGACCAAAATGGTGAAGGTGAAGTTGTGGGCGGCATTGTCGTTATGCGTTACGGTGAAAATGCGAATAATGTCATAAAGGCAGTAAAAGAAAAAATTAAAGATGTCGAAAAAGGCTTGCCCGAAGGGGTGACTTTTCATTTTGATTATGACAGAAGTGTGTTGATACAAGAAGCCGTTGAATCAATCAAAGGCACGTTGATTGAGGAGTTGATTACGGTTTCTGTTGTTATCATTATTTTTCTTTTTCATTGGCGCAGTGCTTTGATTATTTTGATTCAGTTGCCCATTTCCGTGACCATTGGTTTTATTTTATTAGAAACGTTTGGTATTTCTTCCAATATCATGTCGCTAACGGGTATTGCTTTGGCAATCGGTGTCGTGGTGGATGATAGTATTGTGATGGTTGAAAATGCTTATAGCCATATTTCCGAAGCACAAGAAGCAGCGGATGCGGGTGATAAACAGGTAGAATAGAGGAAAATACTGAGGGGGGTAAAATCAACGACTTCCAATTCTCCAAGAGTTTTAAACTCTTGGAGAATTTTACGCAAAATAATTTAATAAAGATGGCAAAGCAGAACAATATGTGGTTTTTATTCAAAAACCTATTCACCAAACAGAAAGACCCGCTCACGTCTGAAGATAAATTGGTGATTATTGAACGCTCGTCAAAGCAAGTCGGACCCGGTGTTTTCTATTCTACAATTATTGTCATTACTTCTTTTCTGCCCGTTTTTTTATTGACGGGTATGGAAGGCAAATTGTTCAGCCCCTTAGCGTGGACAAATACGTTCATTTTATTGGTAGATGCGGTTTTAGCCATAACCTTAACGCCTGTTTTGATTTCATTTATCCTCAAAGGCAGATTGCGTCCCGATGAAAAAAATCCAGTGACGCGCATCCTTGAAAAAATATATAGACCTATTTTAAAACTATGCTTGACTTGGCGCAAAACAGTTATTCTTCTTAACCTCGTTGCATTGGGTATCGGTGTTTATATGATGACAAAAATTGGTTCAGAATTTATGCCGCCGTTGGACGAAGGCTCTATTCTTTTTATGCCGATTACATTGCCCGATATTTCAAACAGTGAAGTAAAACGGTTGCTACAAGTGCAAGATAAAATCATCAAAACAGTACCCGAAGTCCACAATGTTTTGGGCAAAGCAGGCAGAGCGAATACAGCAACCGACAATGCACCGATTAGTATGGTTGAAACAATTATTATGTTGAAACCCCGCAATGAATGGCGAAAAGGCGTTTCAAAAAACGACATCATCAACGAACTCAATGCTAAATTGCAAATACCTGGCATCACAAATGGCTGGACACAACCCATTATTAATCGCATCAACATGCTTTCAACGGGTATTCGGACAGATGTGGGTTTAAAAGTCTATGGACAAAATTTAGATACGATTTATGCTTTCTCTCAAAAACTAAAAAAGGAATTGGAAGGTATTAACGGCGTAAAAGATTTATATGTCGAACCCATTACAGGCGGTAAATACATTGATATTGTCATAAAACGAGACGAGATAAGTCGCTATGGTTTAAGTGTAGATGATGTCAATGTAGTTGTAGAAAGTGCATTAGGCGGCATGAAATTGACGACAACCGTTGAAGGTCGCCGCCGCTTTTCAGTGAATGCGCGGTTTGGACAGGATTTTAGAAACAACTTGCAGTCCTTGAAACGCTTGCAGGTGCAAACCATGAATTTCGGTCCCATTCCCTTAGAAGCTGTTGCAGATGTGAAAATTACTGAGGGGGCGCCCATGATTAATTCCGAGAACGCTTTACTGAGGGGTACTGTTTTGTTCAATGTCCGAGACAGAGATTTGGGCAGCACCGTCACCGAAGCGCAACAGAAGCTCAACGCCATGGTGCAAAAAATGCCAAAAGGATATTTTATTGATTGGAGTGGACAATGGGAAAACCAGTTGAGGGCAAATAAAACGTTGAAAATAGTCATGCCCATTGTTTTAGTCATCATTTTCATGGTTTTATATTTTACGTATCATTCTTTGAAAGAAGCTTTATTGAGTATGATTACCATTCCTTTTGCTTTGATAGGCGGTGTGTATATGGTGTATTTTTACGGTGTCAATTTATCGGTCGCCGTTGCAGTGGGTTTCATCGCACTCTTCGGTACGGCAATCGAAACGGTGATGGTGCTAACGATTTATTTGAACGAAGCGATGCAAAAATTGGTGCGCGACAAAGGCAACGCCAAACAAACCCTTCAAGAAGGCGATATAAGAAACTATATTATTGATGGTGCAACGAAGCGTTTGCGCCCTGTTCTCATGACCGCCTCTGTTTCGCTGTTTGGTCTTATTCCCATTTTATGGGCAACAGGAGCGGGCAATGATGTCATGCTGCCGATTACCATTCCGTTAATTGGTGGATCAATTACTTCCTTAATTTATGTCTTATTTGTCACACCCGTCGTGTTTGAAATAGTGAAAGACTATGAATTAAAACACAATGGCAAAATTGAACTCATAGATGTTGAAGCTTAAAATCATATCCGCATTGTTTGTCTTCGCAGTGGCTTTCTGTCATGCACAAACAGTTTCATTAAATGCTATCATTGACAGCATTTCAGCGTTGCATCCTGTTGTAAAAATGTACAACAATGAAATTCGCTCAATGGACGAAGCCGCCAAAGGTGCAAAAAGTTGGATGCCACCTGAATTTAACACAGGCTTGTGGATGGTGCCTTACAACCCTAAATTATGGATTCGAGACGATATGGGCGCAACAGGCATGGGTCAATATATGCTCGGCGGACAACAAATGTTGCCCAACAAAAAGAAACAAAATGCCGATGCTGCCTACATGGAAGCCATGTCTTCTACTGAAAAAGAAAAGAAGAATGTGGCTTTGAATGAATTGATACAAGATGCCAAACAGTTCTATTATGAATGGATTATCTTGAAAAAGAAATTGGTCATCATTGAGCAGAATAAAAAACTGCTTGATTTCATGCTTAAAAACGCCATAATTCGCTATAAAAATGGCTTAGAAAAAATCAGTGCGTACTACAAAGCCAAAGCCGCTTTGGGCAATTTGGAAAATATGCAACTGATGTTTGAAAACGATATAAAAGAAAAACGCATTGGCATCAACGCTTTGATGGGCAGATACGCGCTGATTGATTTTGATATTGACACGACTTATCAGTTGAAAGATTATTCAAATCTTGTTTTTGACAGCACCCTTTTTAACGGTAATCGCAGCGATTTAAAAGCGATTGATAAAGATATTCGCCTCACTTGGCTGAAACAAGAAACAGAAAAACAAAGCCTTAATCCACAATACGGTGTTCGTTATGACCACATGTTCGGTTTTGGCGGTTTGCCGATGCAGTTTACATTGATGGGCATGATGAAATTGCCATTAACTAAATGGTCGTCCAAAATGAATAAAGCGAACATCGAAAGCCTCAAATGGAAAGCGAATGCCTTACAAGCCCAAAAAGAGATGATGGTCAATGAATACAGCGGCATGGCTTATCGGATGCGAAATGAATTGGATTTGAAAAAGAAACAAATGAATCTTTATGAAATCAACATTATTCCCGCATTGCGGAACAATTACAAAACCATGCAATTGGGCTACGAGCAAAACACCGAAGAATTGTTCATGCTCTACGATGCTTGGGAAACTTTAAATATGGTACAACTTGAATACATTGAGTTGTTGAATCAGGTTTTGAAATTACAAGTCACGCTTGAACGCATCATGGAAATAAAATGAAAAGATTCATAAATATAACGGTTCTTTTTTTGTTGCTCTTTGCCCTCGCTTGCAAGGACAAAACAGACACTCATGCAAACCACATTACTGAATCAGTTAAAGAAATTTACACTTGTTCGATGCACCCACAAGTCATTCGGGATAAGCCTGGTCTTTGTCCAATCTGCAGCATGGCTTTGGTGAAAAAAGAAACAGACAATGCAAAATTGTCTGATTCAACGCTGCAATCCTTACTAAAACCAACGAATGAGTTTGTTATTTCCGCAATTCCTGTGACAACGATTCAGAAAAAAGAAGAAAAAATGGAGGTACAAGCATTGGGCAACGTGGCGTATGATACAAGAGCCGTGCAAAGTATTTCATCAAAAGTGGCAGGAAGAATTGAAAAACTATATGTTCGCTTCCGTTATCAGAAAATTACTGAGGGGGGGCATCTTCTCGACATTTATAGTCCAGAATTGCTAACAGCACAACAAAATCTCTTATTTCTTTTAAAAAACGATGCAGATAACACCGAGTTCATACAGGCAGCAAAAGAAAGATTATTATTGATTGGCATGAGCAACAACCAATTGCAACAAGTTATTGAATCGGGCAAACCGTTGTTTACACTTGCTGTGTATAGTCCTTTTAGTGGACATATTCATGAAGCGGCGGGTGCAATGAAAAACGACAACAACCCTAATGCCATGAAAGATGCCACCGTCACCACCGAAGAATTGCCTTTAAAAGAAGGTATGTATTTACAAAAAGGACAAACCATTTTCACCGTTTACAACCCTGCCAAAGTCTGGTTTCTGTTAAATATTTATGCTGATAATCAAGGTTTGATAAAAAGAGGCAACCGCGTAAAAGTGACTGTCGAGACCGCACCTGATAAAATTATAAACGGAAAGGTTGATTTCATTGAGCCATTCTTTCAAAAAGACGCTAAAACTCTTTCAGTAAGGGTTTATTTTGATAATGCGAAACAACAATTGCCAATCGGCAGCCAAGTAAAAGCAACGATTTTTAGCACATCCTCATCTGCAAGTTGGTTGCCTACCGAATCTATTGTTTCATTGGGTTTGGATAAAGTCGTTTTCGTGAAAGCACTCGATGGTTTTAAGCCGCAAATTGTAGCAACAGGATTGAATTATAATGGAAAAACCCAAATCTTAAAAGGATTGGCGGCAACGGATACTGTCGCACAAAATGCCCAATTCCTAATGGACAGCGAAAGTTTTATAAAGATTAAATAAAGGATTATGAAAACTTTGTCAATGACAATCATCGTGCTTTTGTTATTTGCCTGTACTAATAAAAAGCAATCAGATATTAGCCACAATATGGCAGATATGAAAATGGATAGCACACCCATTAAGAAAGAGGCTATAGACAATATGCCGAATATGGGCAATGATTCCAGCATGGAAAGTATGGGAAATATGCCCACTATGGGTAGCAAATCAAGTACCGACACCCTAAATTTGAGCGAACAACAAATACAATTAGGCAATATTAAAACCACCGTCATCAACAACACAATGATGGGCGATAAAATTATTTTAACGGCTACTTTGAATATTGACCAAACGAAAACCACTGCTATCAGTGCCAGAGTGATGGGTAGAATTGAAAAACTGTATTTCAAAAACGTTGGTGATTATGTAAAAAAAGGCGATAAACTTTATGATTTATACAGCGAAGAACTGAACAATGCCAAACAAGAACTGATACTGCTTTTGGAAAGGCAAAATACATTAGATAATGTTCTTATTGACTTTAACAGACTTATCGAAAGTGCCAAATATAAATTGTTGCTTTGGGGCATGAGCGAGGCACAAATACAAACATTAGCAGCCACAAAAACAACAAGCCCATTGACGACTTTTTACAGCAAGTCAAACGGTTTTATCACAACGCTTGAACTAAAAGAAGGGGATTATACAATGGAAGGCAACACGGTCGTGCGGCTCGCAGATTTATCTACTTTATGGGCAGAAGCACAGGTTTATGCGGCGCAACTGTCTCAAATTGACAAAAATGGCATCGCCGAAGTGCAAATACCCGATATGCTGAACAAAACAATAAAAGGGAAAATTGAATTTACAAACCCAGAAATCAATCCTGATACAAGAATTAATTTGGTGAGAGTAACGATTCCGAACCCAAACAATCAATTAAAACCCGGTATGTCCGCTTATGTTTTTTTAAAAAGTGGACAACACAATATGATTTCATTACCCATTGATGCCGTCATACGAGATGGCAAAGGCGCAACCGTTTGGATACAAACGGGCGACAAGACTTTTCAAAACAGAATGGTTGAAACAGGCATGGAAACAGGCGAACGGATACAAATAAAATCTGGTCTGAAAAAAGGCGATGTTGTCGTCATTACGGGTGCTTACCTCATTAATAGTGAGTATATTTTTAGGAAAGGGGCGAACCCAATGGAAGGGATGAATATGAAGTGATTTGAAGGCAGAAATACAAAGGCTATCTTTCCTGCTGCCAATAGTTCTCCGCGCGCTTGTAAGCCTCACTTTAGGCTCGTATCGTCAATACCCATTAATTCTAATTTGTTTTTTATCGCTAATTCTGTTATCTTCATCACAGAGTTGTTTAGTTTGATTTTTTTGAACGTATGAATCCAAATTTAATCATTATTAAACAGCTCTTTATATATTATCATTTACTTGGTTGACGCACATGCGCTTAATCAGGATGAAGCCAAAAGAATCAAGAGGTATGCTATTCAAAAATAATCGTTTTATTTCCACTCACAAAAACACGGTCATCGAAAACCAATTTAAGTGCCTTCGCTAAGGTTATTTTTTCGACATCGCGCCCCATTTGCGCCATTTCTTGTGGGGAATGAGAATGGTCGGTTGGTATCACTTGTTGCTTAATTATTGGTCCTTCGTCGAGGTTGTCGTTGACGAAATGAGCTGTTGCACCTATGATTTTTACGCCGCGCGACCAAGCTTGACGATACGGATTTGCACCAACAAAAGCAGGTAAAAAAGAGTGGTGTATATTGATAATCCGATTGTTATAATGTTCAACAAAAGTAGATGTGAGGACGCGCATGTATTTGGCTAAGATGACATAATCGGGTTTAAAGGCGTTGATTTTTGCTAAAACCGCTGTTTCGTGTTCCTCTCTCGTTTTACCTTCATGTGAAATGTGAAAAAACGGCAAACCAAATTGTTCAACGAACCCCCTCAGTATATCGTGGTTGCCAATAACTGCTAAAATCTCTGCGTTTAATTCTCCGAATTGATTACGAATCAACAACTCACCGAGGACATGATGTTCTTTGGTGACCAATAAAACGACCTTTTTTTTGCGTTGTTCTGCAATCTGAACATGG
Organism: Saprospiraceae bacterium; assembly: GCA_043744455.1. Lineage (GTDB taxonomy): Bacteria > Bacteroidota > Bacteroidia > Chitinophagales > Saprospiraceae > JAAFJT01. The sequence goes on from JAYTUQ010000036.1 coordinate 35,701, forward strand.
GCATCAGAAGGCAAAATGCCCATCAAACCGTTGCGAATACGGCTGATATCCATCGCCCCATCAATTTCAGTCCGCATAAAAAAGCGACCTGTTTTGGTTTCCACAAATTCATGGTTGCTGATGAGGTTTAAGTCATTGTGGTACAAAACGCCTGAAACTTTATGCACTAAACCTTTGGCATCGGAGCAATCTATTAATATCGTATGCGTCATAATTTATGTTGTTGAATTTTAAAACTATGGTCATTTTAGCAAATATTCAGCCATTTCTGCTTGTAAATGCGGAAATTCGACCGTGAAATTAAACCTTGTTTGGTAAAAAGAGTCAAAAAATTAAATTCAGTTAAAACGTGAAGGAACAATTTTCAGACGAATACATTATGGAAATGTTGTCAAAAGACGCGACCCATGAACAGGGGTTTCGGCTATTGATGCAGACTTTTCAAGAGCCGTTGTACCGACACGTGCGCCGCATGGTTTATGACCATGATGATGCAAATGATGTGATTCAGAACACTTTTATCAAGGTTTTTAGAAATATTGAGCGTTTTGAAGGCAAATCCAAGTTGTTTACATGGCTGTATCGGATAGCGACAAACGAAGCCATAACGTTTTTGAACAGCCGAAATCGAAAAGAAACCGATACGATTGACGACCCCGACAATGCGCGCGTGGCGAATCAATTGAAGGCAGACACGTTTTTTGATGGCGATTATATTCAGTTAAAATTGCAACAAGCCATTGCGTCATTGCCCGACAAACAAAGGGCGGTTTTTAACCTTAGGTATTACGATGAAATGCCTTATGAAGAAATGTCAGCCGTTTTAGAAACGTCGGTCGGTGCATTGAAAGCCTCTTATCACCATGCCGCCAAAAAAGTTGAGGCGTTTTTTAAAGGAATAGAAATAGATTAAAATATTCAGAGAAAATGAAAGAAGAATTTGAAAAAGAACTGCAAAAACTATCTCCTTTTCTTGCTGATGTGAAAAAACAGCAGAAAAGCGAGCCATTTAAAACACCGCGTTTGTACTTCGATAACTTAGCCGATCAAGTCCTTGAAAAAGCAAAAGGTGAAACAAAAACGATTGAAGTACCCCCTCAGTATAGCAGCCGTCCGAGCGTCGCTACTCGCATAAATGATTGGTTGTCAATAGCTTTTCAACCTAAATGGGCCTTGTCTGCCTTAGCTTTTGCTTTGATTGTAGGTGCGGGTTGGTATGCTGTTCAGCAACAAAAAACGACAGTAATTGCAGTTGAGCAACCGATTACTTTGACGCATGAGGAAGCACAAAGCTACGTCAAGGAAAATATTCAGGAATTCAAAGAAGAAGATATTGTCACTGCTTTGACGGAATCTCCAAAAACAAATAAAGAAGACAAATCAGTAACAAATGAAAGTACAGAAACGAAGCCTGCGCAAAAAGCTGAACCCCTGCTAAAACATCCTAAATCGGGTTTGACAGAAGCTGAAATTGAGCAATATTTGAAAGAAAATCTCGATGAACGAGATATTTACGCGTTAGGCAATATATAATTATTGGATTAATTTTAAAACAATAGAAACATGAAGAAGATATTTTTTGCCTTTGCATGCCTCGTTATGGCAGCAAATTTAGTCGCACAGCCCATGCAAAACGGCATGAAAGAACGTGTAGAAGCACAACGAATCGGGTTTATCACACAACATGTGAACTTAACACCCGAAGAATCGCAGCAATTTTGGCCCATTTACAATGAATATACGGATAAAATGCAGCAAATCCGCAATTCAAACAAGGGTGAAAAATCATTCGATGACATGAGTGATGCAGATACTGAAAAGATGATTATGAGTCAATTTGATAGAGAATCGCGCGTAATGGATTTACGCAAAGAATATTATCAAAAATTCAAAAAAGTTATTTCTGTTAAAAAAATTGCTAAATTGTATAAAGCTGAACAAGAATTTAAAGGTGAATTGTTAAAGCAATTGCAAGAAATGCGGCAGATGAAAAAAAATATGCGACAAAGACAACAATAGTTCGTTAAAAACAGTGGGTACAATTTGTTATAAAGCGGTTTAATTTTTCCCTGTTTCTCAATCAATCATGCTGCAATACGCCCTAATTGA
>JAYTUQ010000037.1:0-11258 GCA_043744455.1 Saprospiraceae bacterium
TGTCATTCGATCTGTCATTGATACCCTTCGCAAAAGAGGCGTAGAAGTACTCCCTTGCCTAAATTTAATCATTAAATTACAACCTGTGTAGTTACAAGATTTTCATTTCTTCGGATTTTTTTCTGTTTTCACAGAATATCCGTACTCGCGCCATTTAACGGGTATATCAGTTTCAAATCAGTTGAAGCCGAAGAAGAGTTTAGTAGGCGTAAATATGAACGAGCCAAACAATTTTTGTTATGAGACAAATGTAATTTGTTTATATCAATAATAGGAACTTACCACAATATATCTCCTAAATCCTTACCCAAAGTGCTGCTCGTTTTCATGCAAGTTATGCCTTAACATAAAATGTTATTTGGCATGATAGTTGGTATTTATTTTAATATAAAAGCTTAGACAAATTAAAAGAATAAAGGGCATTTTTAGCTCAAATCATCCCATTTATTTATCCTTTAAACTTAGCACAACATGGTTAAGATTCTTATGTCTCACAAGCAGATAGGTCAAAATGAATTGAAAGACCTTGCTTCAATTTATGTCCACAATATGGATGGTAATGCTGATTACGCGGAGTTTCAAACTTTGGTAACTGGTTTGAAAGATTTGATAGAAGTCTTCGATTTGGCTTTAAAAAATGCAAAATTGGGCGGTACAGACCGGACTAATGCTAAAAAGAAAGCCAAAGAGAATTTAGAAAATGCCGTAACCAAGATTCTAAAGTTGATGGAAATTAAAGCTAACGACATGCCCGAAGCAGAAGGCATTGAGTATGTGACCAATGCGGGGTTTGATGTACCAGAAGGTAAAGGCAAAGGCAAAAATAAAAAAACGATAACCTATCTCGATAAACCTGTACTCACGATTAAGCAGGAAAATGGTCGTAGTGGTGTCGCCACTTTGAGTTGGTTGAAATTAAATGGTGCACTCACTTATGCGTTGGAGGAATTGGATGCCAATAATGTGTGGCAAAATGGCAAATATTGCAGTCAAATGTCGCTGGAGTTGACAGGTTTGACAGTTGGCACGCCAAAAACTTATCGCATCAAAGGGATTGGAGAAGGTACATTGGTCAGTCCATACAGCGAGCCTGTAACGATATGGATTAATTAATCTCTGATGTTACGCTGTGGGAGGTATTAAATAGATGACTTAAAGTTTTGGTTGAACGCTCAAAAAATAAAACGCCTTTCGATTACGCTTCGAAAGGCGTTTTGTTTTTATGGTTCATTATGATATTTAAGCTGTTTGCGCAGTCATTGTTTTGGCAGCTAAAATATCTACAAATTCAATCACTGGGTCCTTTGCCAAAAGGTCAGGTGCATTTTTCATTAATGCCTCTGCAACTCTACCTGCAAGATGCGCTTTTCGACCTTCTTCATGCGGAAAAGTATCAAAAATACCGAATTTGGTTGCACTCAATCGCAACGCATACCATGTCATTGTATCAGGCCTCAGTATTTTCGTTCAAACATCTGTAAATTGAAAATCCTTTTTACCTTTGCGTGCCAAAACGATTTAATTCATAAAGAAAATATAATAACTCATGAAATTTGATAGAACAATACTCATTACAGGAGGTGCGGGCTTTATTGGTTCGCATGTCATTCGTTTGTTTGTAAACAAATATCCGCAATATCGCATCGTTAATCTTGATGCTTTGACCTATGCGGGCAATCTCGAAAACCTAAGAGATGTTGAAAATGCGCCAAATTATACCTTTGAAAAAGGCGATATTACAGACGAAGCATTTATCAATGATTTATTCGAGCAGTATCAATTTGACGGTATTATTCACTTAGCGGCAGAAAGCCATGTTGACCGTTCGATTTCCGACCCGATGTCTTTTATCAAAACAAATATTGTTGGGACAGTAAATTTATTGAATGCGGCACGTCAGATTTGGAAATCCGTCATTGCAAAGGGTGAAGAGTCATTGCGAGAAACGAAGCAAGAGGAGAGCAAAATACGCCGTTTTCATCATGTTTCCACAGATGAAGTGTTTGGTTCGTTGGGCGATGAAGGTTTTTTTACAGAAACAACGCCTTACGACCCGCGTTCGCCGTATTCCGCATCCAAAGCGAGTAGCGACCATTTGGTGAATGCGTACCACCACACCTACGATTTGCCAATTGTGATGTCCAATTGTTCTAATAACTATGGACCAAATCATTTTCCTGAAAAATTGATACCACTCATTATCAATAATATTTTGACTGATAAGCCTTTGCCCATTTATGGTGATGGCAAATACACCCGCGATTGGTTGTGGGTAAAAGACCATGCGACGGCGATTGATACGATTTTTCATGAAGGTCGTGTAGGAGAGTCCTACAATATTGGTGGCAACAATGAATGGAAAAATATTGACCTTGTACATAAGTTGTGCGACATCATGGATGAAAAACTCGGTCGTCCAGAAGGAACGGCTCGTGCGCTGATTACTTTTGTGAAAGACCGTCCGGGACATGACCGCCGCTATGCGATTGATGCCTCAAAACTCAAAAATGAACTCGGCTGGGTCCCCTCAGTAAAATTTGAAGAAGGCTTTCGTGAAACTATTGATTGGTATTTGACAAATAAAGAATGGGTTGATAATGTGACTTCTGGGAATTATCAACAATATTACGAAAAGCAGTATGCTTAATTTTTTTTGACCACCCATTTTGACGTTTAAAAGTTTTCTAAATGTGCGGTGAATACTTTGAACAATAAACATAGCATTATCACTTTTATAGAATGAAAAAATACATTTTTCTCTTGTTTTGTAGTTTCCTTTTTTCCAAAACCATGTTTGCACAACAAGTGCCTACCAGTGTGGACACTTCTATCATTAATTCAGAATTAAGAAAACGGGGTTTAAATGAAGAAGAAGTACGTCAACGTCTTGTGGAAAAAGGTATTGACATTGACAATGTTCGACCACAAGACTTGCCACGTATGCAAAAACAAATTGAAGAAGTTGTGGCTGAATTGGAGAAAGAAAAAAAGCAAAAATTAGAAGCAGAAGAAGCGACTTTTGACAATCTGGAAGAGCCCCTAACGCAGACTAAAAACAATCGCAAAGTTTCGGATATTGAAGAAGATTCGATTCCTGTAAAGCGTAAAGTTCTTAAACAAAAGAAAAAAATAGAAGAAGAGGACATTAATGACCCTAAAATTTCTCGCAAAAAAGCCATAGAATTGGCAAAAGAAGCCATCAGAGACAGCGTTAGACGGGCGCAGGGCATTACCATCGAAGAATCTTTCGGTATAAAAACAACCTTACAAGATGGTAAAAAAGACACCATCGAACCCATTTTAGTCTATGGGCATCAAGTTTTTAAAGGCGGCAAATTGTCTTTTATTAAAGATAAGGATTTTAATGCACCCAACTCTTATGTGTTAGCAAGTGGCGACAAAGTGACCGTCAGTATCTCTGGTGTGGCGTTTTATAATCAAACTTTTACCATAAATACTGAGGGGTATATTCAGCCCGATAGAATGCCACGCGTATTTCTAAAAGGATTGCCATTGAGTGTTGCCAAACGCAATTTGCAATCCAATTTTCAGCGTTTTTACCCCTTTTCTCCCAACGATTTTTTGGTTTCGGTTAATGCGGCACGTATTGTTGTGGTCAATATTGTTGGCGAAGTGTTCAGACCAGGTAGTTTTACTGTATCAGCAGGCAATTCCGCTTTTAATGCCCTCGTTGCAGCGGGAGGACCTACAGATATTGGTAGCGTGCGCAATATTCAACTCATTCGCTCAGGGTCTAATGAAAAAAAACGAGTGGATGTGTATGAGTTTCTTTTAAACCCCTCAATAGCCCGTGATTTTTCTTTGTTCGACAACGACTATATCAGTGTGCCTGTCGCCGAGCGTATTGTGTCCATTGGGGGTGCTGTGCAGCGTCCATTGAAATATGAATTAATTGGTGGAGAACACTTAATGAAAGCCTTGGCTTATGCAGGCGGTTTGGCTGAAAACGCATATCAAACCACTTTGCAAGTGCGTCGATTTGTTAATGATCAAGAAAAAATCATCGATGTTAATTATAAAGACCTCAAAGAAAGAGGCGGCGATTTTCAGTTATTAAACGGTGATTCAGTTGTTATAAAAGCAATTCCCACCATTTTTGAAAATTTTGCACAAGTCCTCGGGGCGGTTGATTTGCCTGGCAAATATGAGATTTCGGAAGGTATGACCGTTCGTGATGTGTTGAACAAAGCCGTTTTACAAAAAGAAGCGCGGACGGATATTGCCTATTTGCAACGAACTAACCCTGACCAAACATTGCAACTCAAACTCCTAAATGTTGATGATGTTTTAAAAAATCCAAACGCACCCACTAATTTTAAACTTCAAGCTAAGGATAGATTGCTGATTTATGCCAAAGAAAATTTTGCCACAAAAGACTCTGTTTTTGTCAAAGGGGCTGTAAAAACACCTTTGCGGTTTCCTTATGACCCTTCCAAAACGATTCGTATCAGCGACATCGTGAATTTGGCGGGTGGTTTAAAACCCGAGGCGACTGACTTCGCCTATATCGTCAGACGTGACCCTAACAATTCAAAATTGGTTGAATATAAGCGTATTGAACTGAAAAAAGCCTTAGAAAACCCAAATTCTGACCAAAATCTCTTTTTACAAGCCAATGATGAACTGCGCATACAGTCTCGTCTTACATATGTTGATGAAGCCTACGTCCGCATTTCAGGTGCTGTACGTATTCCTGGGGAGTATAAATGGGACGAAACGCTGACATTACGCGATGTCTTAACGCTTTCAGGCGGCTTAAAACTTGAAGCAGCTGCCAATCGGGTGGATGTTTCCCGCGTTCAACTCAATGGTAATGACGAAGTGAGGACAGTTGTTGCCACCGTAGAAGTGGATAAAAATCTCAACTTCGACAACCAAACATCTGCTAATTTCCTGCTTCAAGCTTATGACCAAATTGTTATTAGAAGTATTCCAGAATTTGGTTTTCAGAAAATGGTGAATATCTTAGGCGAAGTGAAGTATCCAGGGCAATATGCTTTGATTGACAAAAATGAGCGTTTGATGAATGTGATTCAGCGAGCAGGTGGTTTGTTAACAGAGGCTTTTCCTTCAGGTGCTACCTTATATAGAAATGAGGACAATATTGGGTATGTCATTGTGAATTTAGAAGATGCAATAAAGAATCAAACTTCTTATCACAATATTATTTTGAAGGAAGGCGACCTTATTGATATTCCGAAAAATAAAGACATTGTCACGATTCGTGGTGCGACGAAAATGGTTGATTTATATCCTGACAAAATTCTTGCGGCGGGTAAAATTAACGTCGCATTTGAAGGGAATAATAGTGCCTGGTATTATGTAGATAAATATGCTGCAGGTGTGGGTAAAGAGGGACGTAAACGTTTAATTTCAGTTGAACATCCGAATGGACGAATCCAAAGGACAAAGGATTTCCTATTGTTCAAAATTTATCCTAAAGTTCAAAAAGGCAGTATCATATCAGTCGGTTACGCTGAAAAGAAGAAAGAAGTTAAAAAAGGAGAACACAAAGAAGTAGATTGGGGAAAAGTATTAGCAGACTCGATTGCTCAGGCAACGGCTTTGTTGTCCTTTATTCTGTTAATTCAAAGGTTGAATTAAGGGACAAAAATCACTGATTTATAAGCGTTTTTACTGAGGGGGGGGATTTAGTGGCAAAAAAATAATGACTGAATTCATTTTTTCAAGTCTATTAATAAAATGTTGCAGAAATACTTTGTTTTATTTTTTAAAATGAATTATTAAATTAATTTTACGCAAACAGAATCAAATACTATTCGAATCTTCACAAAATTATAAAATTATGATTATTCTTTATGTCGTTGCCATAGCTTTTATTGTTGGAACGCTTTTCACCATCCTTAGTTCTTCTTCTAAAAATCGCCGTTATTATTAACAGAAAAGAACGCTAAAACAGCCACGAAGAGCAGCCCTAAAAATGTATTAATGCATTTTTAGGGCTGCCTCATTTTTATAGCAAGAATCTAAACCTTATCCTTTTTGGGCTGTTCAACCAATGCGACGATTTTGCTATCTTTGCGACAGAAATTTAGATAAATGATAAAAACACATTTGAAAAAGCAAGTAGAAGTCTTGCTTCCTACAGATTGGGGTAATTTCCGGATGATTGCCTATGCACAACGACCTGACGACAGAGTACCACATTTGGCAATGATTCACGAAAATTTTGACCCTAAAAATGAGCAAACGCTTGTTCGTATTCATTCTGAATGTATGACCGGTGATGTCTTTCATTCAAATCGTTGTGATTGTGGTGAACAGCTGGATTATGCGATGCATTTAGCAGCTGAACATGGCGGAATTGTGATTTATCTTCGACAAGAAGGGCGGGGGATTGGTCTTATCAACAAGCTAAAAGCCTATAATTTGCAGGATAAAGGATTTGATACGCTTGAAGCCAATTTACACTTAGGTTTTGAAGGTGATGAGCGTCATTACGACGATGCTATTGCTATTTTGCAAAGTTTAAATGTAAAAAATGTTACTTTGTTGACCAATAACCCTTTGAAAGTCAATTATTTAGAAAAAGGAGGCATCCATGTCGTCGAACGTTTACCAATCTTAATAGCACCCAAAGAAGAAAACGCTTTTTATTTGAAAACCAAGCAAAACTCCATGGGGCATTTGCTCAATTTATAGTAGAATAATTCAATTCCCTGTAAAGGAAACCTACTATAAAGATAGAACGCTGTTAGCCGCCCCGCCTTTAATTTTTTCTAAGGTAAAACCAAAGGTCGAACCGACCCCCTCAGTAGATCGGACGTGTACCGTCTGATTATGCGCTTCGACGATGTGTTTAACGATAGCCAAACCAAGTCCTGTACCGCCCACATCTCGTGAACGTCCTTTGTCAACCCGATAAAAACGGTCAAAAAGGTGTTTTAGATGATGCCGCGCGATGCCAATTCCGTTGTCAGAAACTTCAATCAAAACGATTTTATCCATGTCGTAGAAACTCAATTTAGATTGCCCGTTTTGTTTGCCATATTTAATGGAATTCCCTACCAAATTGGTCAACACTTGCCTGACTTGTTCTTTATCTGCCCGAACCCGATAGCCGTGATTCGCGCCCTCTTTGAATGATAATTTTATGTTTTTAGATTTCGCACGCAGTTCCATGTCTTCGAATACTTCGATAACCAAATTCTGAATATCAAAAGCCTGCAAATGGAGCGTCATTTTCCCACTTTCAAGCCTTGAAATGGTATCCAAATCCTCTACAATGGTATTGAGGCGTTCAACATTGCGCGCCGCTTTTTGTAAAAAACTCATATTTACTGAGGGGTCGTTTATGCCACCGTCAAGAAGGGTATGAAGAAAACCTTGAATGTTAAATATCGGCGTTTTTAATTCATGGCTGACATTGCCGATGTAGTTGCGTCTGTATTCCTCCAATTCTTTGAGTATAGCAATCTCTTTGTTGTTATTTTCAGCCCAATTTTCGACTTCTTTTTCAACATTTTCAAGTGTATCGCTGCCTAGCAGTGGATTTCCGTCAGCTTTTTTAGCATCTGAAATTTTTTTATAAATCACTTTTATACGCCTATAAATAAAAGCATCTATCAAATAACGCGTCATTAAAAAGCAGACAATAAAAGTCAATAAAGGCAGTAGAACAATGTTCAAAGCCCGACTCATATCCGTGGCTTCTAAATTGATACCAATAACCGCGATGAATACGGTTAATGTTGTCATTAGCGCAGCATAAAAAGCGAGCTGTTTGGGTGTCGGATTCTTAAACATACATTTCTGTATTAATACGTAAGTGAGTGTGCTATATGGGTCTGCTATCGTTTTGAACTTCAATCATACCAATCAAAAATATTAAAAATCAAATTTATATCCAATTCCTTTTAGCGTTTTTATTTGATCAGAACCAATTTTTTCACGCAACTTTCGGATATGGACATCAATTGTACGATCCCCTACTATAACATCGCTACCCCAAATCTTGTGATAAATTTCTTCTCGCGTAAACACTTTGCCTGGGCGTGAAACAAGGAGCAAAAGTAATTCAAATTCTTTTTTAGGCAAATCAATTATTTCTTCCCCCCTCAGTACTTGCACTCTTTGCCTATCAATTTTCAAGTCAGATACTTCAATAATGTGGTCTTTTTCTTCTTCTTCTTTCTTATTGCGTCTCAACAATGCTTTCACTCGACTGATTAATACTTGCGGTTTTATGGGTTTAGAGATATAATCGTCGCCGCCGACATCCAGTGCTTTTATTTGCGTAAAATCTTCATCACGAGCTGTCAAAAAAGTAATAATGGTTTGGTCAAACTTCGGCTTTTCGCGCAAACGGCGACATACTTCGATACCATCTAAATCGGGCATCATAATATCCAAAATGATTAAATCGGGGACTATTTTATGCGCAATTTCTAAACCATCTGTGCCATTTGAAGCTGTTGACACATCGAAACCTTCTTTTTTTAAATTATAACTAAGAAAGTCCAATATGTCTGTTTCATCATCTACAATGAGAATTTTATTCATTTCTCTACAATTTTATATAGGTGTAAGTGTTTCGCGTTAAAAAATAATTCGCAAAAATAGCTCTTTTAGGTATGGCTTTATGTTTTATAGGTTAAGAAATTGTAAAGTTTGGCATCTTGAATCTACTTTGATTTTAAAACCATTTTTGAGTGTCAAAATATAAAATAGGAAGTATGATAATATAGAGTCTGATTAATCACTAAATTGCTAAGCCAAAAACGGACGTATAAATGTCATAAGTTTTTTAATTTAGTCCGAAATACGTCTTTTTTTATCTGAAATTTAAGTTCATAAATAAAAATAAATGGTACTTTCGTGAAGTTAAACATAATAAAATGGGTGTTTAATAAAGGGACAATTTTTTTTTACAATTAATTTTAAACAAAAAAATCATGGCAATTTTAGACAATTTAGGGACACCTCTCCAAGAAAAAGACATACCGATTTGGGGTATGGTCAAAAAATGGGCACTCGTTTCAGCATTAATCGGCATCGTATTCCAACTCATTCAGCAAGTAACAGGGGTTATGGGCAAAAGTGGGACTATCATCGCTTTATATACTGTTGTAAGTATTGGGGTGAGTGTTGTAATATATGTTATGGCTCTACGTGAGCATCGTGAACAAGAGTTAGGCGGTTTTATGAGTTTTAAGCGTGCATTCTACTTAGCATTTATGATTGGTATAACCTCGATGGTTATTGTATTGGTTTTTAATTATATTTATATGAATTTCATCAACCCAAGTGCCATGGAATCGCAACTCGAAATGACACGTAGCATGATGGAAAGATTTGGTATGCCTGAAGAACAGCTCGATGCGGCTATTGAAAAACAGCGTGTAAGCCTTACTTCACCCATGTCTATTCTGACAGGTTTGTTAGGTGGCGGCGTTGTTGTTGCTCTTTTATCGTTAATAATGGGTGCAATCATGAAAAAAGAACGTCCAATGTTTCAATAAAATAGGAAAGTGATAAGAAGTATGAATGATGAAATGTGGGTGCTTAAATTTCATATTTTATCCTTCATATTTCATCATTCCTTTCTACTTTTGCGGAATGAAACAAAAAATAATACTTTATGGTATAATAGCAGGGATAGCGGTCATAGGCTATGTCCTGCTTTTTTATTTTATAGATAAGACATGGGCATTAGGTGCTTTTGTGCGGTTTAGTTCACTTCTGATTTATGCTCTTTTCATGTATTTGGGTGTAAAAGACACAAATACCACTGATTTTAAAGTTTTACTGAGGGGGGCATTTGCTATTTTTTTAATTGCAAATATGTTGTATTATGTCTTTGATTTTGTCTTGTTTAATTACATTGACCCTTCTTTAATAGACATTGAAAAAGAAATGGCAATAGAATTATATCGCCCAAATACACCGATAAATGAATTATATGATATGGAACAAGGCATTCGCAATGCGGTAGCACATAATTTTTCGAGTAATGCTTTGCAATTTGCACGGTGGTCAATTATTGGTTTTGGCGTGTCGTTGCTTGTTAGTTATTTAGTTAAAAGAAACATTAAATAGTTGATAACGAATAGTTGATAATGGATAATTCTTCATTATGCATTATCAACTATCCATTATCAACTATCCATTATCAATTAACAATTATATGGATATTTCTCTTGTCATACCCTTATTGAATGAAGCGGAATCATTGCCAGAATTAGAAGCTTGGATTCGCGGAGTGATGCTTAAACATGGTTTTAGTTATGAAATTCTACTTGTAGATGATGGCAGCACAGATAATTCTTGGGCTATTATTGAACAATTAGCCCTTGAAAATCCTTCTGTATGTGGGATTAAATTTCGGCGAAATTATGGCAAATCAGCAGCCTTGAATACGGGTTTTGCGGCATGTAAAGGCGATGTTGTGATTACTATGGATGCAGACTTACAGGACTCGCCCGATGAGATTCCTGAATTGTATCGAATGATAGTTGAGGAAAAATATGACCTTGTAAGTGGGTGGAAACAAAAGCGTTACGACCCCATCAGTAAAACATTGCCGACAAAGCTGTACAATTGGGCGGCTCGGAAAATCAGCGGTATTCCCAATTTACATGACTTCAATTGCGGTTTAAAATCGTATAAAAGAGAAGTCATTAAAAGTATTGAAGTTTATGGCGAAATGCACCGTTATATTCCTGCGATTGCCAAATGGTCGGGCTTCTCAAAAATTGGCGAAAAAGTCGTACAGCATCAAGCCCGTAAATATGGTGTAACTAAATTCGGTTTGAGCCGCTTTATTTATGGACCTTTGGATTTAATGTCCATTGCCTTTGTTGGCAAATATGGTCGTCGTCCGATGCACTTTTTCGGCTCTTTTGGCTTGGTCTTGTTTTTTATTGGTTTTGTTGCATCAGCTTATGTCGGCATATCAAAATATATCAGACTTTACAACGATTTGCCGACCGTTTTGGTTACAAGTAATCCTTTTTTCTATATCTCTTTGACGATGATGATAATGGGTACAATGTTATTTGCCACAGGTTTTTTGGCTGAAATGATTTCGAGACAATCGCCTACTCGTAATTCTTATGTTGTTGAAAAAGAGGTTTAAAATAGTTATTAGTCATTATGGCAATAGTCATTATTAACAACATAACGACTAATGACATAATGACTAATGACATAATGACTAATGACATAATGACTAATGACATAATGACTAATGACATAATGACTAATGACATAATGAC
>JAYTUQ010000038.1:0-11256 GCA_043744455.1 Saprospiraceae bacterium
AAAGATTCACCTTTAATATGACTAATTTTGAACACTTTAGAGCAAGATGTTTTGCGTTCAAAAATTAGTTGCCGCTAAAATTGTCACAGAGCCAAAAAAGTTGTTGCCTAAGTCAATTCCATCGTAAATGTCAAGGACGTTGGTGTATTTAACACTCCGTACAATGGTTGGTTGAAAGATTAGTGTTGTCACATCGGCTTCTATCAATATCCCATCGTTGGCAAACCCATTGCCAACAATCATTAAATTATTGCCAAATTGGAACAAACCACGCATAAATTCATCATCGGTGGGACTGGTCGTGTAGATGAGTTCGCTGACCCAATTGAGTAAATAGGTGGAAGGATTCAACTCACAAAGAACAACGACATCATTATTTGAAGGCGTGATTGTTGCATTTTTTGCCCCCAAAATGTAAAATTTACCGTTGGTATGGCGAATGATGCGGTTGAAATAATCATTGCCAGGCTGGTCAAATTCTTTGTATGTCATGGTCGAACCCGTCCCACTGATAATTGCCCAAAATGACTGCGTATTGACGCCTGTATAAATTGCCCCTCGATGACCGACTAAAACCAATTCGTTAGTCGCTGAGTTGTAGTCAAAATCATTGATGCGGGTGGCTACTGAAAACCTTTTTTCCCAAATTTTCACATTCGGATTATTGATGTCAAATTTGGTAAAAATGGCAAACTCGGATGTCCCGATGGTTTCGGTACTCGCCACGTACAAACCATCATTGAACGCCTTGATTACTGAGGGGTGGTTATTATTGGCATTGCCGTACACGACAGATTGTGCCAACACCTGTGTTAAGCTGCAGGACAGAATAATGAAGAAAAAATATATATTTTTCATTTTTTGAATTTTTATATGCGTTTACAAAACGAGACATTAAGGATTGCGCCCTCACTATTTTATCTTGAAAAAGCGTACAAAGCATTAATTTTCAATAAAATACTGAGGGATCTCTATTATCCGTAATTTGTCAAAACATTCCTACCTTTTCCTTATTGACAAGGCTTGATAGATACTGAACTCGTGGCACTACATCCCATCGCATTTGTTACAGTTAGGGTATAAGTCGTGCCGTTGGGACTTGGAATAGATGTAAAATTACAGCCCGTGCCGCCCGGTCCTGTGGTACTCGTCCATGTATAGGTGAGCGTTCCTCCGCACGTATCGTAAGAATTGCAGCCACTCAGCGTAATTGGTAAGCCATCACAAGCGCAAGGATTGTCAGTAGGACATTTGATTATTGGTACAACTTCGCACTGTTTTATGCAGTAAGGGGCTGTTTTGACGGTTTGGCAGCCGTTGGATATTTGGACAACGTAACAACCTGCCTTGTTTGCCACGCAGGTCTGTCCTGTGCAGTTGGTTGGCACACCATTCCAAAACCATGAATAAGTGTAAGCACCATAAGGCGCGATTGTCAACGTTGTCGAGCCGCCTTTACAAAACATTTGGTTGCCCGAAATGACACTATTTGCAGGTGGCGTTTGTAAGCAAACTTTGACTTCGTTGCTAATGCACGGCGTACAACCCGACGGCGTACTCAAAGGGCGACATTGGATGCGGTAAAAAATACAAGTTGCTGCCGAAGGCCACAGATAAGGCGATAACACGGGTGTTGTTTGCGGCAAAACATTGGTATTTTGAGTCGCGTTGCTTGTGCCTAAGTCGCGCCATACGCCAGGGGCATCGGTATCAAAATGGTATTGCCAAGTTGGGTTGCAATTGGCGAAAGCACTTGGGGTAATCATGGCAATGGCGGCGTCATTTCCCGGACATATCAAATAAGAATAAGGTGTTCCTGTGGGTATAAGATTGGTTGACATACCGTCTATCAAGCCACAAGCAGGTTTTGGGTCAATATCAATACACGTTTCTTTGACAAAAACGGGACAATTACCATTGGTAACACTCGCTTTAAAGCACATACGTTGCGTACCAAGTGGATAAGGGAAGGTACTCAGATTGTTATAATTTAATGGCACGTTATTTAATGCCCATAACACATTAACGGTTGTGCCAAGATTGGACAGCACAAAAGGGTCGGTGGAAGTCAAAGAGATATTGGGTATTACAACATCGCCGACGCAAAAAGGTCCTGTTGGCGTAATGACGACGTTGGCGTTGGTAATCGGGCAATAAATCCTTAAATCACGTTCGGGTGTGTAGTACGTACAAGTCTGAGTTGCCGTTCCTGTTCCCGTTGTTTTAGTGATTTTAGCACGATATTTTCGGTTTACATTGCCCGTCGCACCACAAGTTGCCGTGATATTACCTTGTGGTACGTAAAAACAATAATTCGATGCGCCAAAAAGAGGATTACTAACATTGTTCCAAATGCCTCCATTATCAGCAAATTGCCACATTATTGTCGCATTGGGCAAGGCAGTTATGGCATTTCCGCCTTCACTCACGCAAAAATGGACGGGGTCACCGCTACAAATTGCTGTCAAGGGTGTTGTGGAAATGGGTTTGTTCGTAAGCATCAAATCATAATAGGTTTGGCAAGTAGCACAAACGAAATTACTGGTTAGACCGTTGAGCGCGAAACCGCCTGTAACGTTCGCAAAAGTCCCGTTATTATTATTGCCACTCATATCTACGACCGTTGCGCCTGCATTATTGCCGGCGGGTATAATGGGTGGATTTTGGTCGAGTGTCCAGTTTGCAATCAAACCCGAGCTTGTCCAATTACCCGAAAGGGTGCAATCTTTAAAATCACGAATGTCGGTAGCTGTTCTTGGCACGTTCCAAAGACGAATATCATCTATTGTGCCTTGCCAATCTGAGCCGGATGTAGCACCGCCGCCCCAATGCCCTACCCGAAATAGGTTTGTGTTTAAAGCACCCACCAAAGTACCCGTATAAATAGGTGTCAAAGCACCATCTAAATAAATAATGATTTGGGTGCCATTTCTGACGACGGCAATGTGGTGGCAAGTCGGTGTAAAAGTCACAGGACTGCCAAGACTAGGAGAGACGCCACCCGAAGCATCTAACCAAAACAATTTTAGCTGGCTGTTACATTCGCCTACTTCAAATCTAGTAGACCCCTGTCCTGAAAGGGAGAACAAACGCCTAAATGAAGTACCACAGGTCGTTGTTGGTGAGCTGATAGTGAACCAAGCCTCCACCGTAAAATTGGCATTGCCCGATACTGAGGGAGGTGTTACAAGAGAGATGTAATCATTGTCACCATCAAAGTTGAGTGCGAGGTTCTGACATGTTTGTGCTTTACTGTTGAGCAGACCTAATAAACAGAAAGCAAACACACTGAGTTTTCTAATTTTTAGTAATTGTTTCATTAGACTTTAGTTTTAATGAATTGCATGATACTCAATAGACGACTTATAAGTGTTTCATATATTTTTTTAAAACTGGCTTTAAATCAGTACCAAATTTAAATACAGTTTTAAAGGCGCTAAGCTATTGTCTTGAGCGTTGCCATAGAGCCTGTTCATCAAAACAGGCGTTTGAGCTGATAAATTTATGCTCAACAACAATGCGAACAAAGCCCCAAACAAGGCTTTCGGCACAGAAATACAAGTAAAAACTTTCATTTGTTAAGGTATTTAAAATGTTAGTAAGAATATTTTCTTTGGTGAAACACAGTCGGTTGGTCTGTAAAAAAGCACAAAAGCAGATGTTTTCATTTGGTTTTTCCTTGAATGGAATAAATCTTTACGGAAATCAACCTTTACCCATCCTTCATAAGATGAATAAAAACATTAACAAATATAAATAAACGATTTGGGTACAAAAATAGGTAAGCCGTAAGTGGTATGTTCCAACTTATAGGTGGTCAGTTTGAAGGTGTATGTGGTTAGGATTTTTATAAGAAATACTGAGGGGGATAACAGAAGCCCCCTCAGTATTTTTTTAATTATTACTTCAAAACTTCTCCATAATTCGGATTAATCAAAAAAGACAAGAAATAAAAGCCCAGAAACTTGTGACGCAGGGCGCACATTTGCTATTACAATTATTAATAACACAGGCTCTCCTTTTTGCTTTAGTCGTTCTTAACATACATCCTGCTGTACAAGTCGCACATGGCGCACAGGCTGTAATTCCAGGTTTTAGATGTTGGGCTAAACAATCTTTAAAAGAGCCTCTCGCTTCCGCAGCCCCTTTCGTTTGAATAACTTCTTTACCGTTCACGACTGTCGTTATCGCTTTTTCAGTTTCATTCCACACCTGTTTTTCACCTGTTATCCTATTGATAAGCATTGCGGTCTCGACGGCTTCGCCTTTTTTGTTTTTTCCAGAGGCAATAATAATTGAGATTTTAAAATTACCCGAGCCATCTTGACCCGCTACTGTAAAGGAATTGTCTTCATCAATACGCTGTGCAATTCTTCCAGTTGCATCAGTAGCAACCCAATTTTTTGTTACGGGTTCCGAAAAGAAAACCTGTTTTTCTGCATCCGTTATCTTGGTTTTTTGAGAAAAAACAGCGGTTGAAAACAGCAACAATGCTAAAACTAAAAAATAATTTTTCATTGGTAATAAAATTTAAATTTGTTAAATGCCTACTCTGAGTTTTCGGCTACCCTATGAATATTTTTAATATGACAAAAGTAACACACCGTTTAATAAAAATAAAGTTGGAAGCCGTTAGCGGCGTGTTTGAAGTTACAGATGGTTATTTTGAAGGTGTAAACGGTTGGGACATACCCCCTCAGTATTTTTGCTTAAAATGACGGGTAAAACAATAGCCGACTATCGAGCCGAAGCGGCGGCTATTGACGCACGATTAAAAAACTAAAAATATACTCAATCTAAAAGCCCTGTTGCCTTTACAGCAACGGGGCTTTTTAGTATAAACAAAGAATTAAGCAAAAATACTGAGGGGTGTTTCGCTTTAAAACCCTTTCAACCACGCTTGAAAATCATTTTTCCGCCGCCGAGAAATCGGTATTTTGTTGCCATCGGTGGTCAAAACAACGCCGCCGTCTTCATTCAGTACTTTTGCAATATGGGCATAAGAAATGAGGTGAGAATCGTGAATGCGATAAAAATCATACTCGTCAAGTAGTTCATTAAAACTTTTAAGGTCTTTGGAGGAGACGATGTGCTTTTTGTTTGTGAGATGCAAAACAGTATAGCCGCCCGATGCTTCGCAACGGATAATGTCTTCAACAGGCACCAACTCTAAGCCAGGTTGTGTCGCCACGGCTATTTTGTTTTTCTTATCTCTTGGGTTTTTGAGCGTCTCAAACAGGTTGATAAGGTTGTCTACGCGGTGTTCGTATTCGAGTTGCAGCTTTGCTTTTTGGACGGCATTGACCAATTCCACGTCATTGATGGGTTTGAGTAAATAATCGAGTGCGGAGAACTTGATGGCATTAAGGGCATATTCATTGTGCGCGGTGACAAAGATGACTTTGAAAGGCGGATTCTTAAACTTTTGAAGCAAGTCAAAACCCGTTTCGCCCCGCATGTCGACATCGAGGAATAAGAGATTGGGTTTGAGGTTCAATATCATAGAAGAACCTGCTTTAACGGAATCGGTTGTACCCAATATCGTCACATATGGACAATAATTGGTTAAAAGCATAGAAAGGGCATCTCTTGCACTCTGTTCGTCGTCAATAATCAGGGCTTTGAGCATAGTTTTGGTCTTTTGAATTATTAAGTAATACTAAGAATAACCTTGGTTCCAAGGCTGTTGTTTTGGCTGTCTGTTTTATCAACAATCAAGATACTGACGCAGACATCTTCGACTTGTTGGAGTATAAGAACACGTTCATCCATGATTTGAGTGGCACGAGAAATATGTGGTTTCAAGGATTGTGCTTGCATTTTAGCCGCCTCTTTGCGTCCTACCCCATCGTCTTCGATGATACATTGAAGGGTTTCACCGTCTTTTCTGAACGTCAATGTCAGTTGTCCATGTCCTTTTTTATATAGAATGCCATGATTGATAGCGTTTTCGATGAAAGGTTGAAGCAGCATGGAGGGGATTTCAGCCCCTAAATCTACATTGGCACCGACAACACAGTTAAAATCAAATTTATCCTTGAATCGGGCTTGCTCCAATGAAATATAGTTGTTCAACATGGTAATTTCGTCTTGTAAAGGTATAAATTTTCGACGAGACGACTCTAAGGACTGCCGCATTAGTTTAGAAAATTGTGTCAAATAAGTATTTGCCGTTTGTGTATCGTTGCGGAGAATAAAACTCTGAATGGCTGTTAAGGCATTGAAAATGAAATGTGGATTCATTTGCGCTTGCAAGGCTTTGAGTTCTAATTCTGCGAAGCGTTTATTTACCGCTGTTTTAGCGGCTTCTTGCGTTTTTATGATTTTTATGCGCCCTTTATAGACTATAAAAGTACCTACCGACATAAGGAGAACCATAGAAACAAGAAACCATGCTTTGCGCCAAAAGGGTAATTCGATACGAAAAACAAGGTGTTGCGTCGCACTTGAATTGTCAGTTATATTTGTTGCACGCACATAAAATTGGTAGGTTTCAGGTTCTAAATAAGCAAATTCTTTGTGAAAGTCAGACACATCGTGCCAAAAGGTATCTTTACTGAGGGGGGTCAACAGTCGGTATTGGTAACGTATGTCTTTTATACTTTGGTAGTTGATGGCGACAAAACTGATGTCAATCGTATTTTGAAAATAGGCTAACTGATAGTTGTTTTGTAAAGTCGTATCCTGCTTGTTTATTTTGACACTTGTGATAACGAGTGGCATTTGTCGGTCGGTCTTCTTGGGTTTAAACACATCCTTTAAAGCTATGACGGTCAATCCTTTGGGCGTAGCAACATATAAATTAAGGCTATCCGCCAAAAGGTCGTTAATTTCTAATGAAGGCAGCCATGGAGATATATTTAAGCGTTGAAATTTGTACTGAAGCGGGTCGTCTGCGCTGATGTCCAATGTCGCAATACCTTTATTGGTGGCTATCCACAGTTTGTCATTTGAACCGATGTAAATCTGTCCAACAATATCTGTGGCGAGTTCTGGGATACTTTGAAGCGTCATAAGGTCTGTCGGTTTATCCGTTTTCAGCATATTGAGGCCCACGCCAGTGGCAATCCAAAGGCGTGATTGACGGTCATGCGCCAATTTAATAAGCGGTTGATTAAGGATAGGATATTGCCTTTTGAGGGCAGGGAGGGAGTCCAATGTCCATACAGACGTGGAATTTACTGAGGGGGGTATTTTCAAGCAGCAAAGCCCCGAACTTTTGCCTATCCAAATATTGCCTTGCCTATCTGTAAGAGCCGCTTTGGTTCTATGCGACGGTTCTAAAACCTTTGACACCCAATAATGAACGGAATCTTTAATAAGTCTCGTCTGCCTTTGACTAACTAAGACGATGCTGTTGTTGGGACCAATAGCCACATTTATGAACCCATAACAGTTTATAATCGGTAACTTTCCTTTCGTGGATACATTAGCCCAATTGTCCATATATTGGGAAAAAACGCGCGTTTGAATCGTTTGGTCAGCATAAAGTTGTTGTTGGGATAGAATTGTAAAACCGTAATCTTTCCAAGCTACGCATAACCGCCCGTTTGGCAATAATTTCAAGTTTTTTATAGGTACATTGATAGGAGCGTCGAAATTAATTTTACGCATTTTGTCCTTATACAACACATATATTTCACCCGATTTATTGCCCATAATCAGGTTACCTTTGGCATCTTTAACAATGGATCTAATAGACGTATGGATTGGTTGTGCCGCGCGCGTTATTTTAGGTACTTCTTTTTGAAGTATATACACCCCATTTTCTTTAGTGCAAATCCACAAATTACCGTCCTTGTCTGCATTGACAATATTGACATCCAATTGGTTAATAAAATCATAAGCCGTTTGTCGGTTTAGGTGTTCGTCAACGATAAAACAATCGTTGGGAGTGGTCACAAAAGCAAACCGCGTGTTACTGCCGACAACATAGATTCGATTGCCTATTTGCGTCGCCGTGTATCTGCGGGCTACTTCAGTTAAGGGTTTTCTGATGTATTTGTTTTTATAATAACAATCTAACCAATCACCATTGATTAAGAATAACACACTATCTGCTAATGCTATTTGATTAGGGTGAGAGTATAATTTACGTTGGTAAATGATTATTTTTGAGGGCATGTCCTGCCCATACAATAAATAGGCAAGGGTGTCAGACGGCTTATTTTTATAATACGCAATAGGTTCACCCATTATCATCGGGTACTGCCTTTGAATCGTCAAACCTTTCTGTAAATCAATCCCCCTGACATTGCCACCATTGCGCAGTAGGCTAACATGTTGTTTTTTATCAATTTTATAAATATTTGAGTTGTTAGCATAGACAAGCATACCTGTGTCTGTATCAAAGAAACGGTCTATAAAACCAGATTTAGGGACATTTATTGGATTGGGTATGGTATAAAAATGATTGTTGTTTAAGTCATAATAACAGAAAATATCATTGTAGGCATACAGCCAAAGTCGTTGATGACGGTCTTCACCTGCCAAAAAAACATCATTTTGTGGCATACCATCCGCCATATTAAAATTCTGAAATCGAGAACCATCGAACCGCGACAAACCTTTATCGGTCAACAGCCACATAAACCCTTTGCTATCTTGCAAAGCGCGATAGACACACGAACCCGCCAAACCGTCTTCTACGCCATAGTGTTGCAATACAGGGCGTTGTGCAAAAGATTTCAGAAATAAAATAAGGAAAAGTAGGGTGTATTTGTAGTGCATTTGATCAAAGTGATTGTAAATAAGTAGTGCCTAAAAAATATAATAACAAAGTTAAATGTCTTCGTTAAAAAACGATGTATTTCGTTAAAATAATAACAAAATATGTGTGTAATATTTAAAATTTAGACACCCTTTTTACTTGAAAACGTTAAGGAAATTTTAAAAATTTCCCTAACGTGGGCGTAACTTATTGATTAATAATTATTTACGAAATTTTAAAAATTTCGTAAATGTGTTCTGTACTAGAATGTATATAATTCCGATTTTAAATGCCCAAGGATATTACAAATTATCCGCATTTTCTTTATAAAATGCCGCTTGCGTCAAAATCTTCTCCAACTCGTCGGGCGACATTTTATTCAACATCGGATACATCATACCAATACGGGGATTTTTTGCCAATTTATCCCGATGCCTATCGTAAAAATCCCAATACAAACTGTTGAAAGGACAGGCTTTATGACCATAGCGCAGCTTTTTATCGTAAGGACAATTCTGGCAATAATCGCTCATTTTATCAATGTAATTTGCTGAACCCGCGTAGGGTTTTGTGCCAACAATGCCACCATCGGCGTACTGACTCATACCGCGTGTGTTCGTAATTTCGACCCATTCAATCGCATCCATGTAAATACCGAGATACCAAGCGTCAATTTTATCGGGATGCACGCCCAGCAAAAGGGAAAAAGCACCCGTTACCATGAGACGTTGAATGTGGTGAGCGTAAGCTTTATCGAGCGATTGACCGATGGCATTCTTTAAACAATTCATCTTCGTTTCGCCCGTCCAAAACCACGTGGGGAGGTCGGCTTGGTGGTTGAAAAAATTGAGCGTCGCGTATTCAGGCATGTGCGCCCAATAAATACCCCGCATGTATTCACGCCAACCAATAATTTGGCGCACAAAACCTTCGATTTGGGCAATATCAATCGTATTTTGATGTTTTTCCCAATATTTCACGCAAGTTTCAACGACTTCTAAGGGTGAAATGAGTTTTATATTCATTGCAAAACTCAATTTGGCATGAAATAAAAGCGTATCCCGTTGCGTCATGGCATCTTGGTATGTCCCAAAATTTGACAAACGAATTTTCACAAAATGGTCGAGTAATTGAAGGGCTTCTGCGCGCGTAATTGTCCAATCAAAACGGTCATTTTGGACGTTGCCAATGGTTTCAATACCCATAATGTTGAGCATTGAAACCATTTCTGAAACATCCTTAAAAAAGTGTAAAGGTTGCGGAACAATCATCGTTTTATGCAATTTTTGACGGTTTTCAGCGTCAAAATTCCAACGATTACTGAGGGGTGTCTTGCCGTCAATCTCCATCAAGATATTGTATTTCACCCGCATCTTACGGTAAAAAGTCTCCATCAAATAAGTCTTTTTACCTTTGAAAAGGGTGGCTAAATCATCACGCGTACTCAGAAAATGTTCTGTGTCGAACGCTTTCACGGTAAAAGAAAGTCCCCCTTTGGGGGATTTAGGGGGCTGAATATTTTTCAATAAAACATCTAAACGATACTCATCGGGCAGTTGGTATTCAAAGGTTTGGATGCCATTGCGTTGAATCAAATTCAAAATATTGCGTTGAAAACTTTGGGCATTATCCACAGCGTCTAATTTGAAATACTTTACGGCAAAGCCTTGATTTTCAATCGTTTGAGCAAAAGACCGCATCGCCAAAAAAAAGCCAATGACTTTTTGAATATGATGTTTCACATATACTTGTTCGGTCTTAATTTCCATTAAAACGTAGAGCGTTTCCGCATCTTTTTCCTCAAACCAAGAGTGGTTAATATTAAGCTGGTCGCCTAATATGAGGCGGAGTTTTTTATACATTTTAGCTCAGTTTTACATCATTTTGAAGCAAGATGTATTGGTAAATAACAATCAAATAAGCATACTTTTACTTTGTATCAAGTGAATTTCATGCTTAAACAGCCATTTGGTGAAAAGGTTTGCCGCTTAAAATTGGGCATTTCTCAAAACAAGAACGGCTGATGCGTGGTGTACGTATCAGCCGTTGTCGTTTTTAAGAAAACTTGATTCTTTTACGCATGTCAGAAGTACTGCATGAAAAAGCACATAAAAAAAGGGATGATATTACAGTCCATTGTAAAATCATCCCTTTTTTTAAATCTCCGTGCAACCTCATACAATAGGTTTCATTTTAGCGGCAAAGCGATTCACTTGTCCGCGAACGATTTTCTCATGTTCCAGCGTCTCTGTTTGGAAACCTTCTTTTGTAAAAACAATTTGAGCATCTTTATGGTACGGTATTTCCAATGCTGGATTGTCCTTACCATTGATGAAAGCACTGAAACCAGTTGTTGGAATTGCCACATTAAAGTTAGTCAACAATTCGCTTGTCGTTTCGTTTTCAGGTAGAAAATTGCTGATTGTTTGTTTTGATGACCTGAATTAGCAGTATTCGTTTTATAATTATCTATTGCAGTACGGTTTGGTTCTTTAAAACTTATTATTTTTGTACTTCCTTTTAACTGCTTAAAATATTCGTCATTA
>JAYTUQ010000039.1:0-11186 GCA_043744455.1 Saprospiraceae bacterium
GATGTCTGCCGAAAATTCAAAAATAGCATCAGAAAAGTCTTCTTTTGATGATGTTATTTTTGCATCAAAAGTTTGGAAATTGCCATCAACTTCAGAAATTGCTAAGTGGGTAACAGTGAAACCAATTTTAGAATGGGCTTTGTCAGCCGTCCAAGTTTGAGCAAAAGAAGCAATAGAAGTGCATAGAGCGAATAAAAGGAATGAAATCTTTTTCATTTAAAAAATCAGTTTTAATAAGTTAAAAAATTATTGAATTTCTTAGGCTAACAAAAAGCATGTGAAAACGTACTTTGGTTAGACATATTTTTGAAATCTGGACACAAAGCAAGCACATTTTTTTATATTGCTTTTTAATCTTCTACCATTCGCCATTTTGGCTCTACGATTTGGTATATTTATAGCCAATATTTAATGGACGATAAAAAAACACCAGCTATCGTTTAAAAACAGTGCGTTGTAGAATACTCATGTACAAGAGCCGATAAATAGGATTCTTTTTTTCCTTTAACTATTATTTTGCCGTACTTTGAATTTTTTGTCATTAATTTTTAGAATTATCATGCAATCTTTCATTCAGCGTCATAGAATATTATTGATTCACATTCTGTTTTGGTGCGTCTATTCCTCTTTTTTCTTTTATCAGATTATTTATGCTCGAACAAAAGAAGAGCCAGATTGGACGCGCATTTTTAAAGATTTGAGTTCGCACATTCTTTGTATGATGATAATTAGTTACCTCAATTACTTTATTTTTCTGCCTCGTTTTTTAAGACATCGAAGTTTAATACGTTATATATTAGAGTTTTCCGTTCCTTTTGCCCTTTCGATGTATGGTCTTTGGCACTTAAAAAAAATTATTGTGCATGGATGCACCTTTTTAACACCTTGGATTTATAGCCAAAAATTTATTGTCAATCTCACTTTGAGTTCTTTGCTTATTGTTCTTTTTGTAGGCATGTTGAAGTTTGCAGAAGATTGGTTTGAACTGGAAAAAAAGAAAAAAGAGATAGAAAATGAACGATTAACATCCGAATTGCGCTTTTTGAAAGCCCAAATTAATCCACATTTTTTGTTCAATACCTTGAATAATCTTTATTATTTGGCATTTACGCAGTCGCCTAATACAACAGAAGTGATTGCTAAATTGTCGCAAATGATGCGTTATATGATGTATGATTCCAACCATCCACGCGTACCCCTCAGTAAAGAGATTGAATACATGCAAAATTATATCAGTCTTGAAAAATTGCGATTGAGCACTGATGTACCGATTTTGTTCGAAGTACATGGCAATGTGAACGGAGTAATGATGACGCCTTTAATTTTTATCACTTTTCTGGAAAATGCCTTCAAACATGGTGTTAGCAATACGGTGCAAAACGCTTATGTGAAAGCAAGTATTGATATAAGCGGAAAAGCTTGCATTTATACTGTTGAAAATAGCAAAATTACAGAAAATGATAAAACCGTTACCGAAAAATCAGGTATTGGTTTGCAGAATGTTAAAAGACGCTTAGATTTGAGTTATCCCGACAATTATGAATTGAATGTTCAAGATTTGCCAAATCGTTATGTGGTAGAATTGAAAATGAATTTAATATGACATTGACTTGCATTATCGTTGAAGATGAGCCATTGGCACGCAATTTATTGACGCAATATGTTTCAAAGACGCCTTCACTGACCTTACATCAAGCGTTTTCCAACCCTTTGGAGGCAATGGCTTTTTTGCGAAACACACCCACGGATATAGTTTTTTTAGATATTCAAATGCCTGAAATTACAGGTATTACGTTGCTTAAAATACTTCAAAAGAAACCAATTGTTATTTTGACAACAGCCTATTCAGAATACGCCATTGAAGGTTATGAATTGGATGTCACCGACTATTTACTCAAACCCATTACATTTGAACGTTTTCTAAAAGCCGTCGAAAAAGCCACACAACGCATCATATCAACCCAACCGAATCCTTTTTATACTGAAAAAAGGCCTCAAAAAGTGGCTTTTACTGAGGGGGGGGATTTGGACGAAAAAGGGAAAACAGAATCGGAAAGAGTCGGAAATACTTCAGAAATTGTCACTTTCCAACCATTCATATTCGTCAAAGACGGGACAAAATTGGTAAAAGTACGCCTCTTCGATATTTTGTATATCGAAGGTTTGAAGGACTACGTTACGATACATACGAAGCAAAAAAAAATTGTCACCTTGCAACGTTTGAAGATTTTGGAATCGCAATTACCTGAAAATCAATTTGTTAGAGTCCATAATTCTTATATTGTTTCCTTAGAGGCGATAGATGTTGTACATAAAGAACGCGTGCAAATTGGGAGTATTTTTTTACCTATCAGCGATACCTATCGCAAGTCATTTAAAGAGTTTATCGAACGTAACAACATTCGTTTGGAATGACTTTAATCCAAAAACACAGCCCATTCTTCAATAGCTCTAATTTTGACATCTATATGTTCCTGTAAAGTTGTTGCCAACGACAAACCAACGTAATCTGCTTTAATGGGGAATGATTTATGCTTTCTATCAACTAAAACAGCAACTTCCACCTTTTTGGGCAATACTTCAAGCAAAGGTTTTATCGCATAAAAAATTGTTCTACCCGTATTTGCAACATCGTCAATAATAATGACCACTTTGTTCTCAACTTGCTCAATTGGCATATCCAAAAGAATCGGTTGCGTAGCAGGGGAAGCAGGATTTAACAACAAGCGAGTCAGTGTAATATTGGCTTCGGTGCGCCCGACAAGTTCTTTCATAAGTAATTCCGCCATTTCCAAACCATTTCTGTTGATGCCTACGAGAATGATTTCGGTCTCGTTTAGGTTGCGTTCTAAAATTTCGATGGTCAAACGCCGAATCTTTTGTCGGATTTGTTTCTCGTTTAAAATTTTCATAATAATGACAGGTTTAGAGAGATGTAGAAGAATTATGATAATGAATTCATCAAAACTAAGGCTCAAAATTGACCATTTTTCATTTAAAAATACAAACTCCAGAAAGAATGTTTCTAAATTTAAGTCTTTGTAGCGAATAGTCGCTAATTTCAGTTTATTTTGTTCTGTAAATAAGCTCTTAATAGTCAGAAATACTGAGGGGGGTATAAAATGAAAAATAGATTCTATTTACCTAATTTACGAATTTACGAATAACGAATAACGAATAACGAAATGGCTCAAGCAATTTTTATATTAATTTCCATTGCTGCTTTTGGCAAAGCGTGGCAAAACTTCATGAAAGTCCGTCGTAATATCCTTTTTGGGCGTGATGAAAAAATTGGTGGCAATGTTGTCGAACGTTGGCGTAATGTTTTTCTCATCGCTTTTGGGCAACGGAAAATGTTTAAATTGACCATAGCGGCGGTTCTGCATTTATTTATTTACGTTGCATTTTTATTCACACAGATTGAATTAATTGAGATATTGATAGATGGTACGTTTGGCGTTCATCGGTTTTTTGCACCTTATTTAGGTGTTTTTTATACGATTATAATAAGTACCATTGAAATGTTAAGCCTTTTGGCCTTTATTGCTACGATTGCTTTTTTGGCAAGACGCTTTGTCCTCAAAGTGAATCGTTTCCAAAAAACGGAGCTGAAAGGATTTCCGACATTGGATGCAACTTTGATTTTAGTGTTAGAAATTATACTCATTTTCGCTATTTCTTGTATGAATGGTGCTGACTCTGTTTTGCAAAATAGAATACCAAAACAATACCATCACGTAGGTCCGTTTGTCCTTTCAAGTTGGCTTGGACCCGCTATTTTAGGCAATTGGGACACGAATTTGTTAATCGGTTTAGAGCGCTTTGGCTGGTGGTTACACTATTTTGTAGTGCTTACTTTTTTGAATTATTTGCCATTTTCCAAGCATTTGCACATCATTTTTGCGTTTCCGAATACCTATTTTGCACGCCTAAACCCGCGTGGCGAGATGGAAAACATGCCCCTCATCATGAATGAAGTCCGTACCTCGATGGGTTTGGAAGCCATGCCAAATACAACCGTTATGACAGAAGGAGAGATGCTGACCTTCGGGGCAAACGATGTCTTTAGTTTGAGTTGGAAAAATATTTTGGATGCTTACACCTGTACGGAATGTGGCCGTTGTACGGCGGAATGTCCCGCCAATTTAACTGGAAAAAAATTGTCACCCCGCAAAATCATGATGGATGTTCGAGACCGTGCTGAAGAAATTGGTAAGCAAATCGATAGGGGAGATATTCGATTGATAAACAAAGAGTTAGGTCCAGGTGATACAATTCTAACGGCTAAAAATTATTCAGATGGCAAGTCCCTTTTTGACTATATATTAAAAGAAGAAATCAATGCCTGCACCACTTGTAACGCATGTGTCGAAGCCTGTCCAGTCTTGATAAATCCGCTTGATATTATTTTACAATTGCGTCGATATGAAATTTTAACTCTATCAGAAGGACCAAAAGACTGGACACCGATGTTTACAAGCCTTGAAAACACTGGTGCTGTTTGGCAAATGCCTGTTGAACGTGAGGCATGGATTCATGATGTTAAATAGTCATTTGTCAATAATCGTCATTGGTCAATAATGTTAGAACGTACATTTAATAAATTTTAAAAATTTATTAAATATTAACAATCAATAAGTTACGTCGAAATTTGGGAAATTTTTAAGTTTTCTAAATGTGTTTTTAAATGACCACTGACTATTTATAGCAGCATTTCCAATTTCATACCCCGAGACCCCTTAATCAATATGCAAGTATCAGCGTCAAAAAGTTGCTTATCAAACCATTCTTTAGCTTGTGTATTTGTCTCGAAAATACCCCCCTCAGTAGGATTGGCTATTTTAGCAAAATTGTGACCAACCGTAATTAAAGTATTGAAATTCAAAGATTTAGCTAATTCATAAATGGCTATATGTTCTTTGTCGCTTTCTTCGCCTAATTCAAACATATCGCCAATAATGGCAATTTTTCTCTTTTGTGGCATATGGCTAAGACTTTTCAAAGCCAATAACAGGCTCGAGGGATTGGCATTGTAGGCATCGAGTATGACCGTCGCATCGCCATATTTCATGAGTTGGGAACGATTCATACCTGATACATATTCGCTAATAGCTTTAGAAATTTTTCGAGCAGGCACTTTAAAATATTTGCCAATAGCAATAGCAGTCATAACATTCGCAAAGTTATAATCGCCTACAATTTGCGTTTCGACTTCTAAAATACTGCCATTATGATCTAAAAAACTAACTTTTAATAAAGGCACAGTCCTATCTAAACGGGCTTGATACTGAGGGGTATCCATCCTTAAGTTATCTGTTTGATGATAAAAGATTTTATGTAAACCTTGTTTAGGTAACCAATCCTGCAAAAAAGGTTCATCCTCATTGACAAAAACAGTTCCTCGATGGGCAGCAAGCCACCGATAAATTTCAGAATTGCCCATTTTTACACCTTCAATGCCTCCAAAACCTTCGAGATGGTCTTTGCCCATATTGGTTACAACGCCATGAGTAGGTTCTAAAATGACGCATAAATCATGCGTTTCTCCTTGATGATTTGCACCAATTTCAACAATAGCGGCTTCATGGTCTTCTGTTAATTTCAGCAACGTCAAAGGTACGCCAATGTGATTATTATAATTTCCCTTTGTAAAATGTGTGTGATATTGGCTATTCATCACAGCTGCTACGAGTTCTTTTGTTGTCGTTTTACCATTTGAACCTGCAATAGCAATAATAGGTATATCAAATTGGCGGCGATGGTGAGTGGCTAATTCTTGAAGAGTTGTTAATACATTATCAACAAGAATTAAATGGTCATTGAGTTTATAATAAGCATTGTCAATGATGGCGAACGCCGCCCCTTTGTCGAGTGATTGCTGTGCGAAAGCATTTCCATCAAATGTTTCGCCTTTCAATGCAAAAAAAAGACACCCCTCAGTAATGTTTCTACTATCCGTTGTGACAATAGGGTGGGTTTTAAAAATTTTATAAATATCTCCTATATTCATTCTTTAGATTTGAAATTGAGGGCTAAAATTAGACTAAGTTTTTAAATTATAGCAAAACAGTAAAGGATTCATAGCAATACTCTTAAAAATGATAGCGTATATTTGTTTCCTGAATATAAATGAATACTTTTTTTTAAAAAAACGCAGTAAATTAAAAATGTGACTTATCTTTGTCTTCGGAAAGAATAAATACACATTCAAGAAGTTTTTTCAAAGATATTTGCTTTCAATAAAATAATATCATCATATTTGAAAATAATTTGTAAAATTTGTGACTTATCTTAACTTATCGTGTCTAATTAATCAGTAATAACAAAAAAATACAAATGCAGCCTTTCTTTAAAAGTCAATTAATTTTATAAATTTACGTCAAAATGACATTAGGATTGCAACTCTATTTAAGATTACAACGTTTATATTTTATATAATGTAGATAAAAAGAAATTTTAAATTTCCCGCTAGGGGATTTATATGTAGATTGTTTTCATTTGGTTTTTTGGGGTTATACAGGGTGTCACTCGTTCTTCGAGTTGCCGCCCTGTTTTTTTTTGCCCATTTTTATCTGCGCGCTTTATTGCTCCCTCAGCGTCATTTTTAATAATATATAACGACATTCCATTTGATGAGTAGCATGCAGTTTATATTATTTATATGGGTTGTGTTTTTTATTTTATAGGTTACGTTAATAAATTCTTTCATTGGCCATCTAATTGTAATTTTGTCAGAAAAATACAACTATGAGAAACATTTTAAATAATCAGCACGGTAATTTTTTATCTTTGCCCCTTTATCAACGATTATAAAATGGCAAGAATCAAGAAAGAATATTACACGACAGATTTTATAAGTAAGCAATTATTTTATTATTCGGGCTTAGGTGAGAAAGCCCAACGACATTTTTTAGCGATGGAATATGAACGACTGGGCAAAGGCAGTCGGACATACATCTCCTTAGTTTATAAATGTAGTCGTCATCGTATCATTACGGCTTGTAAAGAACTGCATTTATTGCGCGAAGCGAACGAATTACCCGACTATACATGGCAACGAAAACCTGGTGGGGGTGTAAAAAAAAAGAAATAGCGCAGCCCAATATTGCTGTTTTAGTTTTGAATTATGTTGAACAACATACAGCGGGTAGTCCCACTGACCCTAATGTAAAATGGACTTATTTACAAGCATGGATAATTGCTCAATATTTAGCAACCCATCATAATTTACAGGTGTCGTGCAAATGTATTGGCCGTATCTTAAAGGATGCTGGTTATGTCAAACGAAAGCCTTTGAAAGAAGTTTTAACAGGTAAAAGTCCTCATCGAGCGGCTCAATTTTTAGTTATTGCGACCTTTAATAGAATATTTAAACAACTTAAAACAACACCTATTTTGAGTATTGATACAAAAAAGAAGGAGTTATTGGGCAATTTGACGCGAAATCAAGCCATTTATTGTAAAAAAGACGAACCAGTAGAAACCTTTGACCATGATTTTGCAAACTTAGCAAACGAAAAAGCGGTGCCTCATGGTATTTATGATATCCGACTCAATAGAAGCTATATCACATTGGGCAATTCACATGAGACGGCTGATTTCGTTGTCGATAATTTAGAATATTGGTGGCTCAATTATGGACTGAATTTATATCCCCATGCCGATAATATCTTAATATTTTGTGATGGTGGAGGGGCAAATGGATACCGTCATTTTAGATTTAAACAATGCTTACAAGCACTTGCTAAAAAGATAGCTATCAAAATCACAATTGTCCATTATCCGCCTTATTGTTCTAAATATAACCCAATTGAAAGAAGGCTTTTTTCACAAGTCCACCAGACGATGAAACCTTCTATTTTAACAGATTTGGAACAGATGGAGACAATTATTGAGCATACATCAACTTCGTCCGGACTAACGGTTACTGTAAGAATTGTCAGAAAAGAATATCTTAACAAATTGCCTTCTAACCCAGATTTGATTATCAAAAATAAAATAATTCATGCCACGATTTTACCGCAATTTAATTACATCATTTTACCGTAAAATGTGCCACTTATTTAAAATAATTCACTTATGAAATCCATTCTTATTAAAAACGGGCAAGTTGTCAATCGTGGTCAGATTAAAGTGCAAGACATTTTGATTCGCAACGGCTTCATTGAACGTATTGATAATCAATTAGATATACATGCCGATATTGAAATTGATGCGACCAACAAACACGTCATACCAGGTATTATTGATGATCAAGTTCATTTTCGTGAGCCTGGTTTGACTCATAAAGCCACTATCAAAACTGAAGCACGGGCAGCGGTAGCAGGCGGTGTCACATCTTTTATGGAAATGCCGAACGTTAATCCCCCCTCAGTAACACAAACACTTTTACAAGAAAAATACGACATTGGTGCTCAACATTCACTTGCCAATTACTCCTTTTTTATGGGTGCAACCAATGACAATTTGGAAGAGGTTTTGAAAACAAACCCTAAAAATGTATGTGGTATTAAAGCTTTCATGGGCAGTTCGACGGGTAATATGCTTGTTGACAACCCTAAGACATTAGAAAACTTATTCTCTAAATGTTCTATGTTGATTGCCACCCATTGTGAGGACGAAGCGACAGTCTATCACAACACAGCAAAAATTAAGCAAATGCTTTCTGAACGAGGTATGGAAGCAACCGCAGCATTTCATCCCATAATCCGAAACCATGAAGCGTGTTATTTGTCGTCACATTTTGCCATAGAATTGGCAAAAAAACATAATACAAGGCTACATATCCTACATATTTCCACCGCCGATGAAGTGGCTCTTTTTGACAATAAGACCCCCCTCAGTAAAAAACGTATTACAGCCGAAGTATGCGTTCATCATTTGTTTTTTAATGAAAATCAGTATAGTACGCTTGGTAATTTGATTAAATGCAATCCAGCTATCAAATCTAAATCCGACCAAAAAGCTCTAATGGCTGCCCTACTTGATGACCACTTGGACATTATCGCTACGGATCATGCGCCACATACTTGGGAAGAAAAATCAAAGCCTTATTTTGAGGCACCATCAGGTTTACCACTTGTGCAACATACTTTGAATTTGATGTTAAGTTTTTATTTTCAAGGAGACATATCGCTCGAAAAGATTGTTGAAAAGATGTGTCATGCACCTGCTGAATGTTTCCAAATAGACCGTCGTGGTTATCTTGAAGAGGGAAATTGGGCAGATATTGCTATTATTGATATAAATAAACGGTGGAAGGTTTCTTCTAAAAATATATTATATAAATGCGGATGGTCACCCCTTGAGGGGAAAATACTGAGGGGGGCTGTTGAGGCAACCATTGTCAGCGGTCATTTGGCATACCAAACTGGACAATTTTTTGACGATAGAGTAGGAGAGCGACTGCTTTTCAATCGTTAATGGTTGTGAATCATTCGTTACTCAATGTGTTTTAATGGGTAACAAATAATTGAATAAAACATAAGTAACTAATTTATGTTTTTACAACACCTTAAAAGGGCTTCATTGATACTATTTTTGATAAAATGAAGCATACTGATTAAATTTTAGTTAATTAAAACACTTTTGGACAGTGAAGAAATTAATCATATTTGTATTTATCAATATAGCATTTTATGCTAATGCTCAACCTGTTGATATTTATAAAAATAAAAATAACACTTCTCTTACTTCGTTTGAAGATTTTCGTCCATTATCTTTTGAAGATTATATTGTGCAATTGGCATGGCAGAACAGTTTTGATTTAGAAGGTTCTAAATATGAAATTGATGCTCGTGGACAAGAGATTTCTTTAGCAAAAAAGGATTGGACTCGGAATTTACAAGCGGGTTTGAATGTTAACAATGTCAGTTTTCCTTATTTTAACAGAGTTGACTCAACAAGAGGACCCGTTATTGCGACATATCCGCTTTGGAATATTGGCATAGGTGTCAATTTTGGCGATTTACTAACTCGAAAAAATAAAGTAAGGTTTGCAGACGATCGCAAAAAAGCTAGTGAGGCGGAAATGAATTTTAAAAAGCAAAAACTAAAAGGTGAGGTATTGAAACGTTATCAAGAGTATTTGTCCTCTTTCGATATTTTTAAAGTTCGCCTACAAGCACTTGAGGCTGCGGAATCCAATAAAAACCAAATTCAAAGCCTGTTTAGCGTCAATAAAGTGCAATTTGAAGATTATAATACAGCTAATAAAGCCTACTACGATGCACTTGAAAACAAGGTAAGGGGAGAGGCTGATATTAAACTCCGCCGTATTGCACTTGAAGAGGTCTTAGGCGTTAAATGGGAATCAGTTGAACGTATTAAGGCTTCCTATGACGATAAAAAGAAGAATTGAAAGTGTTTAAATTAATCAACGGTTACTAACATATTCTACATCTATTTTTTATTTCTTATAATTTGTTACTACCTGAGAGGACTCCATAGATGTTTTTTCAGGTTAACATCATTGAAAAAATAAGCAAATGTTTGTGCAAGTGATTCGTTTTAGCTAAATCACATTATAGTATTAAAAAAACGCTCATTTCTAAACATTGTTGAAGACGATAACAGACTTCAATTCCTTACTCACGCATTCAATAAATACGCTCATTGTACCCCCTCAGTGTAGACGCTGAAAAATCTTGTTTTTCGAGACATTGAGCGGCTTGTGCCGTCACTACAGATTTTGTGACGTGGAAATGTTACTTTATCAAATATTACAGGAGGAATACCAAGTGAATCAAGTTTTAAAGCTGAGGCGACTCCCCTGAACCTGCGCGGATGATAACAATGCTATGGTTTTGTAAATCTATGTGTGAAGGTTTTCCTTAGATATTATTTAGAAAATAATCTTAAATACGTGCGAAGGTTCGTATTGCCTCAAAGGACTGACAACCCTAAAATTATGCAAAGCCACTGCCTACCGCCATGATTTTATCACGTAGCGTAGTTGAATGTAAACAGACGGTGTCTTTAATTATTTTCAACCTTTTGACCCCGCTATTTGCGTGTTCAATGACGACTCTCATGGGGCTAAGTAATTGATT
This sequence comes from Saprospiraceae bacterium, assembly GCA_043744455.1. Lineage (GTDB taxonomy): Bacteria > Bacteroidota > Bacteroidia > Chitinophagales > Saprospiraceae > JAAFJT01. Next base: position 11,052 of record JAYTUQ010000039.1, read on the forward strand.
GTAAATTAGTTGTGAAAACCTATTATAGGTTATGCTTAACACAAAGAAGCCCCGCATCAGGAGACACGAGGCTTAGATTGTAATGAGTTGGCAGCGACCTACTCTCCCACACTCAGGGGTGCAGTACCATCGGCG
>JAYTUQ010000040.1:0-11121 GCA_043744455.1 Saprospiraceae bacterium
TCAATTAGGGCGTATTGCAGCATGATTGATTGAGAAACAGGGAAAAATTAAACCGCTTTATAACAAATTGTACCCACTGTTTTTAACGAACTATTGTGATATCCATAGCTATAAAATTATCAAACGTTATATAAATATCAGGATTTTCGGTAAATCCAGAGAGTAAATCAACACCAGCTAAAGTAAAAGATAAATCAGAAGCACTAATGCCGCTATTTCTTATAGAGATGTTTAAATCGTTAACACCTATTGTTGCAATATTATAAGGGTTCTGATATTGTCCAACGAGTGGTGTATAAAGCACTAAGATTCGAACATTATTGTCGCAGGTAAGAGGAGAAACCCGATTTTGTATGATGTCAGAAGGTCTTTGAGGTTCAGGCTGATTTTGAGTAACTTGATGGTCACCACAAATAAATTCCTTATTTTTATCAAATTTTAGAAGGACATTCTTCTTACCACCCAAATCCTGTATTTCATAAACTTCATCATCAATATCAAATCTTCCAAAAATGTCTCCATTATGAGCTATGAGGGTAATATGACCTCTTCCATCTTCAAATTTCCCATTCCATGAAAACTCATTATTCGAAGTGGCCTCAACAGAGGTTGGCACAGCTACTAAGATTTCAGTATTCTTTGGGTTTTTAAACTGTAGTTTACCTTGTATAATAAATGATGTGATATCCTCAAATTTAATAGGATCAATACTCTTAAACAATTTATTTTCTTTAAGTTTATCTAACTTTTTTTGATGACGGACTTCCATGTTCAACTCCCTTTCAGTAATTTTTTTCCAATAGTCTCTATTAGAATTTCCTTGAGAGTTCCCTTTCGTCAGTAGCAAACTAAATAGCAAAATCAGTGTGAGTGTGCAGTATACGCTGTACGGTGTGTTTTTCATTTTAAATAATTTTTAAGTTTTAAGGAATTTTAGAAAAGCAAAGAAAGTAAAAAACAATCTTACCTGATAACAATGGAAGTCTTTTTCAATAATATTTATTTTTAATAATGATAAAAATAAAGTATTTGAAATTCTAATCTGTATGCTTATCTTAAATTGACAGCATTAATTTTTAAAATCTTCAGTCTTCCGCTTCTTTTTCGTACAATTTCAATCCTTTTTCCAAACGCTCCATCGCTGTTGCAATGCGCTGAACTTTTGTTTCCAACCTTTTGGCATCATAAATCCAATCGATATAATACTTCTTATTGCTGTCCGTCAAAGACATAAAAAAAGTGTGTGCTTTGGGTGAATCCAACAAACAAACCATCAATTCGTCGGGAATACTGAGGGGGGTATTGTCGGCATACAATATAACGTGTATCCAATCGCCTGCTTCTTTTTTGATTTTCTTTCTAATAGCGGCTTTGACGGGCAGAAACAAGCCACCGTTGCCCATTGGCATTAAGTTGTATTGTTTTATGTCGTAACCGTCTATCGAACCGCGTACTTTTACCCAATTGAAATAGGTATGTTTGTCGGGCGGAATTTGCGGAATTTCGGTGTATGTCCAACCGCCTTTCCCTGCCATTTTTTTAAGTAGAAAGGATTGATTAACCAATGGTTCTTCCATAATGATGATGCTTTTTGATAGTGACTTTATTGTCAAACGTAGAAATAAATGATGGAAAATATAAGAATAAAGCCAAAATTTGTAATTTTATCCAATCAAAAAAACATTGTTTTCTATTAAAACACGTCGAACAACCACATTTTTTCATTCATCAAACTACATTATGAAATATTTACTCCTACTGCTTTCTTTTACCTTTCTGACTTCGGCAACTTATGCCCAACGTTTCAAAAAAATATTCAACGGCAAAGACCTAACAGGCTGGACGATTAACGGCACCGAAAAATGGTATGTTGACAAAGGCGAACTCGTGTGTGAAAGCGGTCCCGACAAAAAGTACGGCTATCTTTCGACCACCAAAAACTACAAAAACTTTGTATTGACGCTTCAATTTAAACAAGAAGCCGATGGCAACAGCGGTGTTTTTGTGCGTTCGGGCATCGAAGGCGTTAAAATCAGCGGTTGGCAAGTCGAAGTTGCGCCTTTGAACAAGAGTACAGGCGGCATTTATGAGTCTTACGGCAGAGGTTGGTTGATAAAACCGAACCCCGAACACGAACGGTTTCTATTGGAAAAACAATGGAATAAAATGAAAATAGAAGTGCAAGGCGACCACATCACAACCTGGTTGAACGGTCACATGATGGTGGACTTCAATGATGAAAAATTTGGTAAAGGTGTGGGTTTCATTGCTTTACAAATCCATGACGGTGGCGGTATTAAAGTCCGTTGGAAGAAATTAAAGGTGAAAGAGTTACCGTAGGGGCGACCCTTGCGGTCGCCCTTGTTTTTAATATTGTCGCCCATATGCAGCAACACGCCAGTATCAATTAGATTAAATCATATAGGGGCGACCGTGCAAACAAGGGCGACCGTGCAAGCAAGGGCGACCGTGCAAACAAGGGCGACCGTGCAAGCAAGGGCGACCGTGCAAACAAGGGCGACCGTGCAAACAAGGGCGACCGTGCAAACAAGGGCGACCGTGCAAACAAGGGCGACCGCAAGGGTCTCCCCTACGGGTGCAGATACTGAGGGGGGGCAAATGAACTTGGTGAAGTTTCAAATGAACTTGGTGAAGTTCCAAAATAATCAAAATCTTAATCATTAATCTAATTATATGACAAACAATGACAACGCCTCACGCAGAGGCTTTTTGAAAAAAATGGCAACCACATCGGCGGCTATGGCAGTCGGTACAAATGTTTTTGCAGCCGATGATAAATATGCTGCTTTTGAGTCGCTGCATAGGCAACGCTTTGCTGCCAATGACAATATTAATATTGCATTGATTGGCGCGGGCGGTATGGGTACGCAAGACACGCTGACGGCTTTGAAAGTGCCAGGTGCAAAAATCGTTGCCGCTTGCGATTTGTACGATGGACGTTTGAAAGATGCTAAAACGAAATGGGGCGCAGACCTTTTCACAACCCGTAGCTACAAAGAGATTTTGAGTCGGTCGGATATTGATGCCGTCATTGTGGCAACGCCTGACCATTGGCACCAACAGATTTCGATTGATGCGATGAAAGCTGGCAAACATGTGTATTGCGAAAAGCCGATGGTACACGCCATTACTGAGGGGTCGGCGGTGATCAAAGCGCAAAAGGAAACGGGTAAGGTTTTTCAGGTCGGCAGCCAAGGCGTATCGTCTTTGGGCAATGAAAAAGCGCGGCAATTATTGGCAGAAGGTGCTATCGGAGATTTGAATTATGCCGAGGGTTTTTGGGCACGTCATTCACCAACAGGCGCGTGGCAATATCCGATTCCCGCTGATGCTTCGCCCCAAACGGTTGATTGGGAGACCTATATCAGCAACACAACCAAACGCCCATTTGACGAAAAACGTTTTTTCCGTTGGCGCAACTATATGGATTATGGCACAGGCATGTCGGGCGATTTGTTCGTGCATTTGTTTTCGAGTCTGCATTTTATCACCAATTCGTTTGGACCTAATAAAATCTATGCGGCGGGTGGTTTGCGCTATTGGAAAGATGGGCGAGAAGTACCAGATGTCTTGTTGGGCACGTTTGATTATCCGCAAAGTGCGGCGCATCCAGCCTTCAATTTGTCTTTGCGTTGCAATTTTATTGATGGCACAAGTGGCACAACGTATTTGAAATTGGTCGGCAGTTTGGGTTCAATGGACATTACGTGGGATAGTGTGACCGTAAAAAGGAATAAAAACGAATCGTCGAATGATCCTTTTATGGTTGAACAAATGAAAAAAGCGGGAAAGCCGATGTCGGATAGAAAACGCATTTTGCCGCCCGAAGAATACACTTTTGCTGCCGAAAAGGACTATTTGGGCGGACCGTATGACCATTTTGCTAATTTTTTCAACGCCATCAGAACCAAAGGGACGGTAACAGAAGATGCAACATTTGGTTATCGCGCCGCCGCTCCTGCGCTCTTGTGCAACGATAGTTATAATCAAGATACAGCGATTCGTTGGAATCCAGAAACTATGCAATTAATTAAAAAATAATTATAATTTAACTTTGAACACAGATTAGACTGATTTATCTGATTTACACTGATTTTTTAAATAAAAAGAAAGAAATCAATGTAAATCAGATAAATCAGTCTAATCTGTGTTCAAAAAAACAAAATCAATCATGATATCTTTAACAATAAAAACGAGCCTTTTTTTGAGCATCATCGCTCTTGCTTCTTGTAACAACGTTAAAAAAGAAGCTGCTTCAACAGCGGCATCTGCAAAAGCTGCCAGTCTTTTTGATGGTAAAACATTCAAAGGTTGGCACAACTACAATGACACAGGCACTATCAAAAGTTGGACCATCGAAGACAGTGCGTTGGTGTGTCTCGGCACTGCCAAAGATGCGCACGGCGGCGATATTGTCACTGATGCCGAATATGAAAACTTTGAATTGAGCTGGGATTGGAAGATGACACCAGGCGGCAACAGCGGTGTGATGTATCATGTCGTCGAAAACCCAAAATACATTGCGCCTTACCATACAGGACCTGAGTATCAGATGATTGATGATGTGGGTTTTCCTTCAAAATTAGAAGAATGGCAAAAAACAGGCGCTGATTATGCCATGAATTTGGCAAATAACAAAAAAGTCGTCAAACCAGTTGGTGAATGGAATTCAAGTAAAATCATCTTCAACAAAGGTGCCGTTGAACATTGGCTCAATGGTGAAAAAATTGTATCGTTTCAAGCATGGGACGACAAATGGAACAAGGACAAAACTACGGGTAAATGGAAAGATTTTCCCGATTATGGTTTAGCGAAAAAAGGACGCATTGCTTTGCAAGACCATGGGAATAAGGTTTATTTTAAAAATATCGCGGTGAAGGCGTTGTAAGATTGTAAACTTCTACCATTTCTCGTAATGAACAAGTGGTTTTATATAGCGAACAAAGTATCCGATACAGAATTCTTATGGTCATTTTTTTTTGGAAAAAAAATGACCATAAGAATTCTGTATCGGATACTTGCACATCTACGACCATGATTAGGAAACTTTTAAAGTTTCCTAATCATAAGCGTCCTTTAATAAGACATCCATTTTCTAATAAAACGAAAGGGACAAAATGCCCCCCCTCAGTATAAATCCGATTTTTAACCAATTATTGCACCTCAATCGTTTGTGACGACGGTTGTGCCATTATATGTGTCATTCTTCTTGATATTGTATTATCGAAGAAGACGTTGGTGGGACAAAATTGCTTTAAATAGTGCTAAAAAACTTTATTACGCCTTTTCGTTTGCCAAAGCCAAATACACCCCATTTGTCCAACCAAAACCATCTTGAAGGGGATATTCTCCACCACCTGCTTCGAGGTCTTGCACATAGACATTGTATTTCTCCGTCATTTTACCTGTTTTTTGATAAATGACTTGATTGGCGTTTAACCACCGGTCTTTGATTTTATCCGCTAATTCATGTAAGCCGTAATGGCGCAAACCTTTGATGGTTATCCATTGTAGCGGTGCCCAGCCATTCGGTGCATCCCATTGTTGTCCAGTATTTTTGAGCGTTGTGGTGACGCCGCCTGTTTGTAGAAATTGTTCCTCGATGATAGCTGCCACCTTCACCGCTCGTTTAGGCGTCGACAATTTGAAAAACAGCGGAAAAGCGGCTGCTAAGGTGTAATGTTGCGTCTTTTTGTCCTTTACAAAGTCATAATCAAAGTAAAATCCCTTCTCTTCATCCCAACAATACAAGTCAAGTGCCTCTTGTCGTTTCGATGCTGAACCATAAAAACCAGCGGCTAGAACGGCTTTGCCCGATAGTTCGTAGGCGTAAGCTATTGTTGTTTCCAGATGATAAAGCAGACAATTTAAATCAACAGGAAGAATATGGGTGGTGTGAATGGAAGACAAATTTTGCCCATCTTCAAACCAACGACTGCTGAAATCCCAACCTGACTCTGCCGCAGCGCGAATATGCCTATAAACGATAGAGGGATTTTGCGTAGAAGTTTGAGCCGTTTCGACATCTTCTTTGTAGGATTCTGGACGTGGCGTATCGTTGTTGTCCCAATACCGATTCAAAATTGTGCCATTGGGTAGTCGAACAACGTGATTTATCGCTTCATTATCCCCCCTCCCGATATTCTCGGGATGTTCCATCAGTATATCGCTGCCTTTCATCCAAAAAGCATACTCTTTTTCCAATTCGGGTAAATAGCGCACCAAAACGGCTTTTCCTTTTTCTTCGCTCAATACTTTAACCATCAAAGCATAAAAAGGGGGTTGCGACCGACCGATATAATACGTACGGTTGCCATTCGGAATATGCCCAACCGTATTCAAAAGATGAGAAAAATTATTGACCATATTTTCAATCATATCGACTCGCCCCGATACTTGCAAACCCAGCATGGTAAAATAACTGTCCCAATAATAAATCTCTCGAAAGCGACCACCAGGGACGATGTACGGATAAGGGAGCGGAATGAGCGAACTCTCTGCTGCATCGGGCGCACGGGTTAAGACTTCCCAAAGTGATGTAATGTGTGTTGCAATATCTTTCGACATATCGCTTTGAAAATCAGCACCACTATTGGTTGGCAAATCAAAATGTGACCGAATGAATTCGGTTAAATTGAACCCCTCCGTCATGCTTTCAGCTTGATGGAGCGTTTGCGCCATATTTTGGGCGTGTTCATACGCATCTTTGATGATTTCCAAAGGCATTTTGGGCAAACAATCGGGGAATGTTTTGCCGTCGGAAAGAATGTTGTTCATTTGGACAGCTTCAAAGAGATGTCCGAGTTCGTAAATTTCCATTGAATTTAGGTTTAATACATGGCTTTTTTGAACACTGTTTTGATTGTTTTTTTGAACACTGATTTGACTGATTTAACTGATTTACCCTGATTTTTTCTTTATACAGTTTTAAAAATCAGAGCAAATCAGTCAAATCAGTCAAATCAGTGTTCAAAAAAACAATCAAATCAGTCAAATCAGTGTTCAAAAAACAAAATACTTAGATGTTAACTTTAAACAGCGGCGTCAATGCCCGTTTTCTTTTGTAATTTATTAAAAAAGAACAAACACGTCAACAACAAACCGATGGGAACGAGAGAGAAATAAAAAGCCGATTCGCCGCCATAAGCTTCAAAGATATGCCCCGTGATAATAGAGCCTGTTGTGCCGCCCAATGCTGAAAAGACAACAATTAATCCTGACATCGTCGCGTGTTTTTGTTTTGGTAAACTACTCAATATCAATGAATTAATGGCAGGATATATCGGTGCAAGTAATAAACCAATCAACGGAAAAATGAAAGCACCTAAAGGGGCGTTTGACCAACCTGTGACTGCCGTATCACCCACGTTTTGAGCCAATGGAATCGCCACTAAAACCAATACCGCAGCAGTTAAAAGGCAAATTGTCAGAACAAGATACCAGTGAAATTGGCGCAAAGCAAAACCTGCTAAAAATCGTCCAACGGCAGTGGATAAAGCTAAGATACTTGCCATTTGAATACTTAACTTCGTTGGCAAATGCAACACTTTACTGTTGAATGTCGGCAACCAACTCATGATGCTTTGCTCGATTAATACATATAAAAAAGCACTGGCGATGAACACCATGACAATGGGTAAAACAGCCAATTTGAACATATCCCCAAAATCTTCCAACAGCGGTTTAGTCTCTTCAATATGCACCGACGATTCGTCAAGTGGTGAGATAAATAATAGAAAAAAAGCTGCCGCCGAAAGTCCCGCTAAAATATAATAGACAGTCAACCAAGCGGTGGATTGTAAGTTGTTGTTGTCCACAAACGCCGCGAACACAAAGTACCCCGTCAGTATCCCAACCATGAAAAAGGATTCGATGAAATTCATAAAACTGGCGTGGTCTTTTTCATTATCCGTAATGATGCCGATGGTGGCATAAACAGAGACTTTTATGAGCGCGAAACTCGATCCAACAGCGGCAAAAAGCAGTTTTGTTGTGCCAAACCCTGGGAAAAATGCCATGATGAGACAAGCCACCGCCACAAACGCTAAGGCAATCAGCATCGAGCGTTTGTAGCCAATTCTAACGATGTAAGAAGCGACTAAAAAAGAAACGATAGCGATACTTAAATCCTTAAAAGCCTCTAAAATTGACGCATCGCCTTGTGAAATACCATAATTGTTTTGCACTTGCAGAATAACAGTACCAACACTGTTGAGTAGCATCGCAAAAACGAAATAGTTGAGAAAGAGCGATAGTTTGATTTTCCAGTTAGCCATAAGTTGGTTGCGTTAAGTTGTTATTTTATACATTATTGTCGCTCAAAACTATCTTTTTTTGCTTGAACTAACGTTTTTTGTAGGTATTTTTATTGGGGTTTACGGGTTTTCGAGTATAAATGTCTTTATATATTGAGGAACGTAACTCGAATTCGGGCATAAAATTTAAAAAAAAAAGAAAACCGCGTTAATATTTTTAATAATCGGTGTATTAAGGAACAAATATCTTTCTATGAGGAATTAAAAAGCATTGTAAAATCCTAATAATAATAAGAAAAACGTTTGTTGAGACTGTATTGCTTCCAAATGAATTTGTAGCTTTGACCAAAGAAAGAAACCAATAGCTACTAAGTCAAAGCAATCGAAATGCAACACTACCAAGATTCACCACAAGGCGATGCTCAAATTATTATGGATATTAGAGCAGGACGAGACCAGCAAGCACTGCAATATATCTATGCCGATATACGTCCATATTTTATGCGTTGGGGTAAAAATGCCTTTTCTCGGTTTCGTTCTGATGACGATTTTTTAAAAGATGTATTTCAAGAATCAATCATCATGTTTCGAGAGTTGGTGCTTAGAAAGCCCAATTTTGCTTTGACGATTCGACTTAAAGCCTTTATAACAGAAGTAATTGGTAAAAGGTGGATGCTGAAATGGCTTAAAAAAGAAGGACATATTGGCTATGAAGATTTGGATGGTTTAATATCTTATGATAAAGGGGTTGAAAGCATTCTTGATGAGATCATCCGAGAAGAATTTGAGACAGAAGAAAGTGCCCTCGTTGCAAAAGGTTTGGCGTTGCTGAAACAAAGAGCCTATCAATGCTATCGGTTGTTAAAATATATCTTTTATGAAAACCGCACAACAGAAGAAATACGTCTGCTAATGTCCTATAAAAACCTCAATGTCGTGGGCGTTAAAAAATTTTATTGTTTGGAATTAATCAAACGTTTACTTGAAATTATGTAATTGACAATACACCTTTACAAAATAAATCGTCATGCTAAAAGCTGATTTACACCTCATCAAAAAATACCTTTTTGGCGAAACAATGACCGACGCTGAAAAGAATCGGTTTGACCAACAATTAAATCAAGATTCAGAGTTCCCAAAAACCTTGATGGCATACCAAAACACAGTTCGCATGATTCGTCGCAGTGCGAGGCAGGAGGTGCGCGAGTCATTACAACATTTTGAAAAAACAGGAATTTTCCAAAAAGATGAAGTAAAACCAGGTTTTACCTACGCTATACTGAGGGGGGGTAACTGGAGAATGTGGTCAGTTGCTGCCGCTGCTATTGCCTTGATTATCTGCTGTGGCTTATGGTTTTATCAAAAATCCCATATAACTTTTGATAAAATTTTAGAAAACAACCGATATCATTCTTTTAATTATCTCAACCTTGCAACCGTTCGCAGCAAAAAAATGCCGCCAAAGACTGCCGAGAAAACACCTTTAGATGCGGATATCGCTTATCTGACCACACAATATGGTTCAGACAATGCTCAAAAACTGTCATCGGCAATGTTAGATTTGAAAGACAACCGATATACACAAGCTGCTGCTACACTTGCTGAATTGGCTTTTGTTGCCGACAATGATTCGATGCGACTATCACGTGGTGATGCGTTTTTGGGTGCCAACGAAGTAGATAAAGCAATTGCGGATTACAACGTTGTTATTCAAAATCAAACTGCGCCTTATAAAGATATCCGAATGATAGCAGAATGGCATTTGGCATTAGCTTATCTCAAAAAAGGCAACCGAGACGAAAGCCGCCGCCGCATCAATGCTATAGCCCAAACAACGGGTCACAATTTCCAAAGAGAAGCCCAAGAAGTTTTGGAAATCTGGTGAGAAAAAATAAAAAAAAACAGTTTTCGCGTTAATGATTGAAGGTCTTAGTGTATATCCTTTTATATCGGTTCTAAAACAACAGATTATTAAGACCATTCAACACTTGTTAACAGATTTTGGCATTCGTATTAGATTACGAGTGCTTATTTTGAAACAATTGAACAAATTATATATAAAAATCAAGATGATAACTAAATGGCACCCTACCTTATTATTCAAAGAAAATTTGGGCTATAATGGTTCAGAATTCAATGATATTGCCCCTCATATTCAAGGCAATATCCTAAAAGGGCATGGACGTAGGCATGTGAACTACTTGTTTTTTACTTTCAAAAAGGAGAAGGAAAAAGCCGCTAAAACATGGCTACGAGCATTTGGCACAAAGCAATTGACGACAGCAGCAAAACAAAAAGAACAATCCCAGCTTTTCCAGAAAAACCAAGAACAAACTTTTTTCTATGGCTTGTATTTAACCGCACTTTGCTACAAGGATTTAGGGCTTAACAACAAAATACCAAATGATGAACCTTTTCTAAACGGCATGTCTGCTTCCCAAGATGTATTGGAAGACCCCTCAGTATCTGATTGGGAAGCAGGATGGCGTAATCCTATTCATGGCTGTATTCTTATTGCTTATAGCGGTGAGCGAACAGAATTGGACTTGATGTCTCGATTTATGGTGGATGACTTGTCCCCTTTTGCCGATACTTTTAAGGAAAAAGGGGACAGTTTGAAGGATGAATATGGCAACGACATAGAACACTTCGGTTATGTGGACGGCATCAGTCAACCTAAATTTTTTAAGGAAGAAACTGACAGTATTCTGATAAATCATTGGAATCCAAGTGCTTCATGGGATTTAGTGTTAACACCTGACCAATATGGTTCTTATGGTAGTTATTGGGTTTTTAGAAAATTGGAGCAAAACGTCAAGGCGTTCAAAACAAATGAAATGCGTGT
>JAYTUQ010000041.1:0-2835 GCA_043744455.1 Saprospiraceae bacterium
TGTCTACACCGATACATACTGAGCCACCTCTACCGATTTAAGCTGAGCCATCCTACCGAGCGATACTGAGCCACTATAAAAAATTATGGTTATCGTTTATTTCCAAAAAAATGGAGCGATAGAAGTAATTTTTCGAAATTTTTTTGATAATCCATTAAAAAAATCATGTGCCATTCCGACACATACTGAGCCACTCAAAAACAAGACAATCCGACACATTGTGAGCCAGTACAAAATTTGTACCGGGACATAATAAACCGTCTTGTTTTGATGTACCGAGCCATGTGAGCCGCTGGTTAAAACAAATTGAAGCAAACCCAGCTTTAATAGGACTTTAGTACACTAAAACTAAAAACCTATGAGCGCAAAACCAATTAGTATGCTTCAACTAAGACGAATTCTACAACTTTTGAATAACGGCAATTCTGAGAGATCTATCAGTAGAGAAGTATCTGTTTCACGTAATACAGTAAGTGATTACAAAGCACGAGCTATAGCTTCTTTGCTAACTTATTCTGCACTAACAGAATTAAATGATGAATCACTTTCAAAAATTTTGTTTGAACCCGAGCAAAATAAAACACATCAGAAGGACCGCTATCTCGACCTTCAGAATTACATCAAAGAGTTTGAAAAAGAACCGGAGCGCTTTAAAAAAATACTCACTAAAAAACTTTTGTGGGCGGAATACAAAGAAAAGTTTTCTGAAGGGTATGAATATTCAAGATTTTGCGATTATTTATTTGCCAATGAAAAAGTGCGAAACACAGTAATGCATTTTTTTCATAAACCCGGTGAAAAACTGATGGTGGATTTTGCAGGCAAGCCTTTTATATTCGAAACACCTGAAGGCGAAACAAAAAAATACCAGGTTTTCATTGCGGTATTTTCTTATAGCGGCTACACATACGTGCAGGCAACGGAAACACAGAATCAATTTGATTTTCTTAATTGCATGGAGAACATGCTTAAGTATTATGGAGGCGCTCCTGAGATAATAATATCAGACAATTTAAAGTCCTGTGTAAAAAAATATGATCGCTATGACCCTGAGTTAACGGAACTGATGGATCAATTTTGTCTTCATTACCAAACCGGTATAATTCCAGCAAGGCCTGCTAAACCAAAGGATAAACCGGCGGTTGAAAGACATGTGCGGCTTGTCTATGAGCGCATTTATGCGCCGCTGCGTAGCAAAACTTTTTCAGGACTACGCGATGTGAATGAAGCTTTTTCCATTTTGAACGAAAAACACAATGGAGAAAAATTCAGACTCGGTGATAAAACACGAATAGAATTATTTGATCAGTTTGAGAAAAATCTTCTTAAGTGCTTGCCTTCGGCTTTATTGGATGTTTGTAAAAGAGTGAATGCGAAGGTGTCGAAGTTCCATCATGTATGGTTAGGGGAAGACAAACATTATTACAGCGTAGCCTATCAACACACCGGCGAAGAGGCAACAATTGTTTACAATTCCACTACAGTTGAAATATATATAGGCCTTAATCGTGTGGCTGTGCATGCAAGGGAAAGGAAACTGGGAGGCTATACCAGCATTGATACGCATATGCCTACTGCCCATACCGAGTACTCAAAACATAGGGGCTGGACGAATGAGTTTTTTCATCATTGGGCCCAATCTATTTCTGCCGACACGTTTTTGATAATTGAAAAAATGCTTTCCAACTATATTATTAAGCAACAATCTTTTACCGCTTGTTTCGGAACTCTTATGCTTGAAAAAAAATATGGTAAAGAAAGATTTATCAAAGCCTGCACACTTGCCCTCCAGGCGAGGGCATACCGATATAAATTCATAAGCAACATTTTAAAAAATAACATGGATATAAAGAATTTTGCTACGCCCGTGGCCACACAAACAATAATGGCTTTTCACGAGAATAATCGTAATCCATCAGAATATAAATAAACCATCATCTAAAAAAAACCAAAAATGAACACGACAGAAAATCAACAGCAGTTAACGAAATTAAAACTGCATGGAATGGCAAAAAGCTATGAAGCCATTTTGCAATTACCGGTAAACAATCAACCCGAAGGTAACGAACTTCTTTCGCACCTCGTGCAAGCTGAAACGCAGTACCGGCAGCTTCAGCGTACAAATATTTTATTGCGTGGCGGCAAACTGCGCTATGTTGCTTCAATTGAAAAAATTGAGTGCTCAGCACAACGGAATCTTACAAAACAACAACTTGTTCAACTCGCAGACTGTTCCTTCATTGAGAAAGCGCAAAACGTTTTAATAACGGGAGCCACCGGTTGCGGAAAAAGTTTTCTTGCTTGCGCTTTAGGAAATCAAGCCTGTTTGCTCGGACACAAAACACTGTATTTAAACATGAATCGTTTCTTTGAAAAAATTGCGCAGTCAAAAATAGAAGGAACTTACCTTCGGCTTTTAAATCAATTAGAGAGAGTAAAACTTTTAGTCATTGACGATTTTGGATTGCAACCTATGACACAGGAAATAAAAATTGCCTTGCTTCAAATTTTGGAGGATCGCTATCAAGTGCGCTCCACCATTGTTGCTTCGCAATTGCCCACAACTAAATGGTACGAATATTTAAACGAACCTACCTTGGCTGATGCAATAATGGACAGATTGTCAGCACATGCCCATAGAATAGAATTAAAAGGAGAATCGATGAGACGAAAAAAAGTCAGTGAATAATTAATATATTTGTAAACCTTCAATTTGTTCTTTGACCAGTCATCACAACTCAGTGGCTCAGTATGCTTCGGAATTGTGGCTCACAATGACTCGGTAGAGTGGCTCTCCATCGTCGGAATGGGTGGCTCAGTTTGGTCGGTATAGAC
>JAYTUQ010000042.1:0-2835 GCA_043744455.1 Saprospiraceae bacterium
CTGAAGCAACCACTGTATCGAACCTTTTAAAACACTTTAAATAACTTGCTGGCATAAATTAATTCTGTTCAACCGCTATTTTTGTGCAACAAACAAAATGCGCCTATTAATGATTTTTGTACTGGCGGGCTTTTCGCCTGTGAAGTCTTCCAATTACGAAAGCTGTCAGTAGCAAAACCCCGACGTATAAATGCACATGCACTATCATGGGCCCACTTCAATACTTTTGTAAATTTTTTTTCTTTGGGAACAATGACTCAATCAGCGATACACTTTATACGTACGTTATCACATTCATCTTTCGTTGCCAAGTCACTACACGTCGGGGTTTCGCCACCGGCTGTTTTTATGTTTGTTAAATATTACTGCGAAAAATCCGCCGAAACAGAAACTTCAGCTTTAGTTTCATATCAGCTTCGTTTGTGGACATTCACTGTTTAACTTTTGTTTGTTATCTTTCACTAGCGGTTGGGGGCATACACAGCAATGAATCTCCCATCTGCAGCAATACCCGACCCTTGGACGAAATGTTGAAGCAGTCCACAATTAAAGAGATAATTCGTATTTTTATAAAAAACCACATCACATGAGTTATGCTGAAAAACATTTAGTGGAGACATATTCAGGATTATTTGAAGGATTAAGTTCTTTAAGTAAAATTGAATTGATTGAAAATCTTTCCAAATCTTTGAAGAGAGAGAAGAAAACAAAAGATGAAACTTTCTATAAATCTTTTGGCGCATTTGCATCGGCAAAATCTGCAGAGGAAATTATCAAAGAGTTAAAATCAAGTATAAAATTCAGAAAAAAAGAAATCAAATTTTAATGCAATATCTCCTTGACACAAACATTTGTGTTTTTTTCCTTCGTGGCAAATTTAATTTGGATCTGGCTATAAAAGAGAAAGGACGAGAGAATTGTTTCATCTCCGAAATAACTGTTTTAGAACTTCGTTACGGTGCGGAGAATAGCGATGATCGGGTAAAATCTCATAAAGCAGTAGACGACTTCTTAAATGGGCTTTCAATAATTCCTATGTTTGGATCAATAAGGTTGTACGCTATAGAAAAAGTTCGTCTAAGAAGAATAGGGAAACCAATTCATGACGAATTCGACCTTCTGATCGGAGTTACTGCAATCGACAATAAGCTAACTCTGGTAACAGAAAATTTAAAAGACTTTGAGCGTTTAGACGGAATTAAAATTGAGACTTGGTACAAACGCAAATAACACTGTTGTGCCGTCGGGGTTTTTGCTGTGTAGTTCTCTAATTTCAAAAGCTGTCAGTAGCGAAACCATGACGTATCAATCTCATGCCCTATCCATCATGCACCTGACTCCGTCCGGTGTATCTTCGTTTCTAATGTCTGAAGCAAGCTCTATCTCTTCCATTTAAAAACACTTGAAATAATTTACTAGAAAATATTATTTGTGTCCGAACCTTAGTTCAATATAGTAAGAAGCATGCGACTATAATGATTCCGAGCTATTTTAGTTTAACCTTCTTTTGCCTTCAGGCGCCAGACTCTGTCCAGTGCCTATTAGTTACTAACACTAAATAGAGTTGGTATTTTCATTAACTTTATATTCATAAACTATACATCATGCAATATGGACAAGTATCAATTGATCCTGACGTTATGAGTGGAGCGGCCGTTTTTGCGGGCACACGTGTACCGATTCAAAATCTATTTGATTACATTGAAGGCGGCGAAGACCTTTCCGAGTTTTTAGATGACTTTCCTTCTGTTTCTAAAGAAGCTGCTTTAGCAGTATTGGAAATGGCCAAAAAATCGTTGACCTCGGAAAAAGTATTACATGAAAATTTTGCTTGATGAAAGCTTGGCCCGCAAACTAAAATACGATTTTGGTATTGACCATGAAGTATTAACGATTCGTGATAAAGGTTGGCTTGGGAAGAAGAATGGCGAGTTATTGCGGCTTATGATCGAAAATGGTTTTGAGATATTTGTAACAGTCAACCGCAATCTTCAGTATCAACAAAATCTTGAGCGGCTTTTAATTACAATATTTGTACTCTGTACAATCGATAATCGCAGAGAAACATTACAAAAACTCATACCAAAATTGCTTGACAAATTAACTGAAGGGAATCTCCAAAATGTAATTGAAATTTTCTAGCGATTGACAGCCAGCAATTAACAAAAAGACGCTTTTTTTTGCACAAACACCACTAAACATTTGTTTGCTAACTTTTACTTTTACATCTTTACTCATCAGCGGTTGGGGGCAGACACAGTAATACCCGACCTTTGAGTGCAACTCGTTTTACACCCTTTAATTGACAAAGGGAAAAAATATTATCCTCCATAATTTATAAATGGACAAAATGCAACGATTTTATTTTGATACTTCAGTTTTTGGCGGTGCGTTTGACAAGGAATTTGATGAAGTGACACTACAACTTTTTGAGAGAGTTAGATTGGGAAAAGTTATTTGTATTTTCTCAGACTTGACAGAAACCGAATTGTTAAATGCCCCTGAAAATGTTAAAGAGCATTTTAAAAATCTGCCAAAAGATAATATTGAAAGAGTAATTGTAACAGACGAAATATTGATACTTGCTTCCAAATATGTATCCGAAAAAGTTGTAGGGCAAACAAGTTTTGACGATTGCATACACATAGCAACTGCGACAATTTATAAGGTGGACATTTTAGTAAGTTGGAATTTTAAACACATCGTAAATGTTTACAGAATTCGTGGTTATAACTCAATCAATATTCGTTCAAATTATCAATCATTAGAAATACGTTCACCAAAAGAAATTATCGAATATGAAGACTAAAACTAAAAAAACAGTACAAGAAAAAG
>JAYTUQ010000043.1:0-11109 GCA_043744455.1 Saprospiraceae bacterium
TGGTAGTTTATCACCCCAGTTACCATGTCCAGGATTAATCGGTGTTGTCCACTCTAAAGAGTTTGATTGCCAAGGGTTTTTGTTTGTCATTTTCTTACCACGCCAGATGCTCCAGAAGAAGTTGACAACGAAAAGAACTTGTAAAGCAAAAACGATAATAGCTGCAACTGTTATAAATTTATTGGTATCCGCGAAGCCCCTGAAAGCATCGAAAGTATCGAAACTATAATAACGACGTGGTACACCTGCTAAACCAATATAGTGCATGGGCCAAAAAATAGCATACGCACCGATAATAGTTCCCCAAAAGTGAATTTTACCAAGCGTTTCGTTCATAAAACGACCATACATTTTAGGAAACCAGTGATAGATGCCCGCGAACATCCCGAAGAAAGCTGCGATACCCATAACAATATGGAAATGCGCAACAACGAAATATGTATCGTGCATCGGAATATCAATAGCAGAGTTACCCAAGAAGATACCCGTCAAACCACCTGAAATGAACATGGAAACGAAGCCCATTGCAAACAGCATAGGTGAATTGAAACGAATATTTCCACCATAAAGCGTTGCTATCCAGTTGAACACCTTCACAGCTGAAGGTACCGCAATTATCAAAGTAAATAGTACAAAGAAGTTAGAGATGAATGGATTAACGCCCGACATGAACATGTGATGCGCCCACACAATGAATGACAAAAATGCAATTGCCAAAATCGAATAAACCATGGCGCGATAGCCAAAAATAGGTTTACGTGCATGAGTTGATAAAACTTCTGATGTTAGACCCATCGCAGGCAAGATGATGATATACACCTCTGGGTGACCTAAGAACCAGAATAAATGCTGATACAAAATAGGACTACCACCGACGTGCTCTAATGCTTTACCGCCTATGAAAATATCACTTAAGAAAAACGACGTACCCAAACCTCTATCACACATTAACAAAAAGAATGCAGAAGCTAAAACAGGGAATGACAGGATACCTAGAATAGCAGTGACTAAGAATGCCCAGATTGTCAAAGGCATACGCCACATAGTCATTCCTTTTGTGCGCAAGTTCAACACAGTCGTTACATAATTGATACCACCGAGTAAGACAGAAACAACAAATAAGACCAAACTGACCGTCCACAACGTCATACCTGCACCCGAACCACTCGAGGCTTGAGGTAAAGCACTGAGAGGTGGATAAGCTGTCCAACCACCCGCAAAAGGACCCGTTGAAAGGAATAAAGAATAAAACATGACTACACTCGAAAGGAAGAAAAACCAATACGAGAGCATATTAAGGAAACCAGATGCCATATCACGTGCACCTAATTGTAGCGGTATCAACAAATTGGAAAAAGTTCCCGACAGACCCGCCGTTAATACAAAGAATACGATGATTGTACCGTGCATGGTTACGAGAGCATAATAAAACTCAGGTTCGAGCTTACCAATACCCGTATCTTCATTAACAACAATCCATTTTCCGAGTAAAGGGCGCAACCAACTGAAATCTGACTCTGGAAAGCCCAATTGCAAACGGAAAATAATAGACATCCCTGCACCAATTAATGCCCAAATCATCCCTGTAATGAGGAATTGTTTGGAAATCATTTTATGATCCGTACTGAAAACATAGTGGGATAAGAAGTTCGTTTGGTATTTATCACCGTGGTGATGGTCATGAAAACCATCTTCCCAACCTGTTTCTTCCACGATGACTTCCGGGTCTTTATACGTGACGTTAGCCATTTTACCAAGTTTTTTTATGAGTTAAACCTAAAATAAGGTTATTTTTAAAAAATATATTCCCGTGATTATTTTCAAAAAATTTCAATAAAAAGGGTATTTATTTAACAAAAATAAAAAATTCTGTTCGATTTTAATGCGTTGTTGGTGCTGGTACTGCTGCTGGGGTAGCCTCTACAGGTTTAGCGGCTTCTACAGGTGTACCAGATGTAGCTTCACCCTTACCCTTCCACCATGAATATTTACCAACATCAACTTTAGCCTCAATGTTTTCAGGGAAAAATGGTTTTTGCTCTTTTGCCCATTTGTCATATTCACTCTGCTCAACAATTTTCACAATACGACGCATCGAAAAGTGTCCATTACCGCATAATTCAGCGCAAGCCAATTCAAAGTTAAAGGCTTCCCATTTCCTTAGACCGTTCGGTTCGGCTGGGTCGGCAGGAACATTGTATTCAGGATATTTCTTCAAATTCATCCGATACTCTTCTGTTGTCATCGTTGGTTTGAAAACAAAATAAGTTGGGAGACCTGGAATAGCATCCATCTTTACTGAAAAATGTGGCAAATAGAAGTTATGTAAAACATCTTTTGCCGTAATACGAACACGTACAGTTTTACCTTTTGGCAGAACGATTTCTTCACTACCTGCAAAAATAACATCGTCTTGACTTTTGGGATCGTTGTAATCAACCCCAATTTCATTGATGCCAGGTACAATGTTTTTGTAATATTTAGTACCAATAGCACCGTCTCCACCAGGATAGCGTATTGTCCAACCGAACTGATAAGCCGTTGCTTCAATTTCAAGATGCTCATCACCCTCTTGGACATCACCCATAGCATCATTCCAAACCCATAAACCACCTACGACCAAACCGCACATGACAACCGCAGGAATGACCGTCCAAATTACTTCAAGTTTGTTGTCGTGTGGCATAAAAAGAACCTTACGCCCTTTTTCGCCGCGATATTTGTAACCAAACCAAAAAAGTGCTATGTGCGTCAATACGAATACAATACCCGTGAAGAATAATGTCCAATTGAACAAAGACTGAATCTTCGCACCATGCACCGAGGCATGTTCCAATGGACCATATCCAATCATATAGTTTTTGTAATACAAAGCGGAAACCACACAAAAAACTAAAAAGCCTACCATAAAGAACATACCCAAACGAGCGTTGGATTTGTTACTTTCCTCTTGAACAGCTTCTTCGCCCCGAATCTTCGTTGACAATTCACTGATTCGTCCAATTTGTACTGCTACGACTATGAACAGTACGATGCTTGCCAGTACGAGTAACGTTGTCATTCAATTATATTTTTTGCAAATTTAGCACTAAATATTAGTCCTTTTATCTGCTTTTGTTTTAAAAATCTATTTAGATTTTTTATAAATTTTGAAATATTCTCAATATTGAGAGGTCTTACTCAACTATTTGGTTGTTACAAAAACAGTTCATTAAGATTTACTCAAATTATGAGTGGTGATGTGTTGTTTCTTCCAAATAAGGGTCATTCGTTGGATAAAGCGATGCCTTTTCTAAACGACTGAAAACAAACCAAACAAACAATGCTGTAAAACCTAAAAAAGTACCTATCTCTAAAAGACCAGGAATACCAAAACCAGGTGTCATATCAGGTGTATAATGGAAGTAATTGTCCACGTTCATTTGATGTAAAGCGTCAAGGGCAGGTGTGGCATCTACAGCAGCTTGTACAACTTCATGTCCTGTACTTGCTGCATGTTCACCAACAGCTTGTACCGCACCAGCTGCATGTTCAGTAACACCATGGGGTACAGCTTCACCAACTGTGCCGTGTGTAGCCCCCTCAGTATGTTCACCTCCATGATGTGCCATAGCAGATTTATAGGGACCAATTTTTACCATTTGGAAGAAATCCCACCAATGACCAACAAATATCAAAGACGAAGTAAATACAAGTGTACCGTATTTACGTTTTGTGTCATTACGCATCAAAATCAAGAAAGGTAGAACAAAATTCAATACCAAGTTCCCATAAAATAAAACAGGGAATTCACCCATTCGTTGACGGTAATATATCGTTTCTTCTCCAATATTGGCATACCAAATAAGCATATATTGAGAAAACCATAAATAAGTCCAGAAAATGGTAAATGCAAACATGAATTTACCTAAGTCATGTAAATGTTCATCTGTCACCCAGATAAAATATCCTTTTCCTTTCAAATATATCAACATCAATGTCGTGACAGCCAAACATGTTACCCACCAGCTTGCTGTAACATACCATGCGTACATCGTTGAATACCAGTGTGCATCTAAGGACATAAGCCATAACCAAATAGCAGCAGCACTTGTAAAACCCGCAATGGGCAAGAAGATAGCTCCCCAAACCTTGACTTTTTCATACCAAGGGTAGTTCGTTTTAGATGTAGGTACTGTATCGTCTTGTGCCAAAGACATTTTACGAAATTTTAGCATAAAAAAATACCAAACACCACCAAAGCCCAAAGTTGCCAAGAAGAACATAGGTAGGTTTAAGAAAACGGCTTTGCCTCTCAGGATTTTATCGCCTTTTACTAAATCGGCATCTGCCCAATGATAAAGATGATGCCAACCCATGGCTGCACCGATACCGACGATGGCAATGCCAGCTAATCCTATTGGTAAGAACAAACCCATACTTTCCCAAATACGTTTGAAAGCCGTATGCCAACCTGCATACATAGTGATGGTTGCGCCCGTTACAAAAATAGAGATGAACGCAATACCGCCAAAAAATGCAGAGTTGTGTAAAAGATTAGTCCAAAAACGGGTGTGATGTTCCGTTGGGTCAATAAAAAATGAAGCCGTTAGACAGATAGCACCTAAAGCCATCAAACTAAACAACACATTTTTTTGCTTTGTCTCGAACGCAAACTGTTTCATATTAAGACATTAAACAGCGAATGTTAATTTCGCCGAATTATTTTTAACTTATTGATTTCAAAATTATTATAAAATTACAGATTGTAGTTTCAAACAATTTATAATTTTTACTGAGGGGGGTCTTTCTAACGACGATGCCCTGTCGAATGCCCTCCTGAAGCGGGTACTTCTGTTTTTGTCGATGTTGTTGGTACTGGTTGAGTAGCCTTTGTCTTGGCTGCTGACATAACTTTCATCAATGAGTCTGTTACAGCTTCTTTGGGCTTGAATGTATTCCAAACCTCATCGTATTGAAGTTTTTTAACCTCTGCCTCACATGAACGAATATAATGAATAACATCCCAGCGTTCTTCGTAGCTCAGTTTGTCAGCATAGCTACCCATAACGTTTTTACCATACATAATGCTATGATAAATTCGTCCGACGTTGCCATTAGAGAAAGTATCAAGCGTTAAATTGGCAGGTTGTGCAGGGTATTTACCATCATCACGTACTAAATAACCATTACCCGCAGCTTTTTCACCGTGGCAAATGCCACAATATATAATGAATAAATCTTTACCCTTTGCCAAACTTTTTTTAGTAATTGGAAAAGGATTGGTTGTTATTTCACGAGTGGCACGGGTGCGTTCTTCCTCAGTATCTGAATAGTAATAAGGCACATTTCCATTTACAGGCGTTGAAATGCCTCTGTCTCCACCATTTAGATGTGACATATAATCAGCACTATAACTATGTGCAGCAATACCTGCATACCCCCGAGGGATAGTTCCTTTTATGGGCAATCGAGGTGTACCCCACAACTGTGTAACCGTTTTTACGCTCCCTTCATTCCAAGTATGAAGAGAATATTCGTCTATCTTATTCGGTTCATAAGCAATAGAGTGTGCCATGTCGGGCATATACTCATGTCCAGTCACGTTACCATGCGAAGGAGAACAAGCCTCGAACACAAATACTGCAAGTGTTGCAGCTAATAATCCACCTAAAAATTTCTTATCCATTTCGATTTATTTTCAGAGACTTTTAATCTAAAAGTTTCTTTAAAAACACATTTATACTGAGGGGTCGTTACCTCACTATTAAATCAATTTTTGATTTATTTCAGATGCACCTGATGTACTCAGAAAACTTTTGAAAGTATCAACTTCTGCCGAACTTGCGCCTGTGACATCAAAAGCTACACAGAATTTATCGTCTGTGATACGGTCATCTAGTGTTGGATTTTCAATGCCAGGTCCCATGCCGCAAATAGTATAAAATGTTACTGTCATACCAACAGAAGCAAATAGAACTGTCAACTCAAAAGTAACAGGAATAAATGCGGGAACGGGCCAATAAGGTTTATTACCAAAAATGATGGGCCAATCACTCCAAAAAGCCCAAGTCATAAACAAAAAGCCTGTCAACAAACCAATCGCACCATAGATAAAACCTGCTTGATGCAACCGAGACTCCGATAAGTGTAATTTCGGATCAAGACCATGGACAGGGAATGGAGAAAAAACATCCCAAATATCCAAGTGCGCTTTGTTGGCTTTTGTCACAGCTGATAGCAACTCCGTTTCGTCGTTGTATAAGCCAAAAAGAATTTGTTTATTATAAAATTTCATTGTATAGAGAAATTTAAATCTTCGAAAGTGGAGAAGGTTACCCCCTCAGTATTTTTAGAGTCATTGAATAAAATGATATAAGAATCACGTTATCAATGAGTTACGATTTTTATTTACCACTCATTAATGGTGTACATGTTCTTCTTCCTCGTCGTGATGACCGTGAGCGACATGGTCTGCGACTGTATTATTTGTTATATACTGATCGCCCATAGTCTTCAAGATTGATTTAATCTCTGCAATAGCTACAACTGGTGCAATACGTGTAAATATAAGGAAACATGTAAAGAATAAGCCCAAAGAACCGACAAACAAGCCAATTTCTACCCAAGTTGGTGAATAATAACTCCAAGAAGATGGGAGATAATCGCGTGCCAACGTCGTTGCGATGATGACGAAACGTTCGAACCACATACCGATATTGATAAAGATAGACATAAAGAATGTCACCCAAATATCGGTACGCAATTTTTTGCTCCAAAAAAGTTGCGGAGAAACGACATTACACAACATCATACCGAAATATGCCCACCAATAAATACCAAATACACGATTATAGAAAGCAAATTGCTCGTAGATGTAGCCTGAATACCAAGAGATAAATAACTCTGTCAAGTATGCCACACCTACAATTGAACCTGTCAACAAAATGACCTTGTTCATACTTTCAATGTGTTCGATTGTGATATAATCTTCTAATTTTAACAATTTACGGACGACCAACATCAAGGTCAATACCATTGCGAAACCAGAGAAAATCGCACCCGCAACGAAGTAAGGCGGAAAGATGGTTGTGTGCCAACCTGGAATAACCGAAGTTGCAAAGTCAAAAGATACAATAGTGTGCACCGACAATACCAGAGGTGTAGAGATACCCGCCAATACAAGCGAAAGGGCTTCCCAACGTTGCCAATGTTTTGCCGAACCTGTCCAGCCGAAGGCTAAATTTGCATACATCTTGCGTCTCCAACCTGTCGCACGGTCGCGTACTGTCGCAAAGTCAGGTACAAGACCTGTATACCAGAACAATAATGACACAGTGAAGTAAGTCGAAATCGCAAATACGTCCCAGAACAACGGTGAGTTAAAGTTAGGCCACAATGGACCACGCGTATTCGGATAAGGAAAAATGAAAGGTGCCATCCAAACGCGCCCCATGTGAATGATTGGGAACTGACCCGCACAGATAACCGCGAAAATCGTCATCGCTTCTGCTGCACGGTTGACACCTGTCCGCCATTTTTGACGAAACAACAAAAGGATGGCTGAAATTAAGGTACCCGCGTGACCAATACCGACCCACCAAACGAAATTGGTAATATCCCAACCCCAACCGATGGTACGGTTTAAGTTCCAAGAACCTATACCATTCCAAACCGTCCACAGGACGCTGAATAGATATAAGCCGAGTCCTGAAACGGCAACAATAAAACCGATAATCCACTCTTTCGAAGGTGTCGCCTCGGTTGGTCGGCAAATGTCTTCCGTTATTTGGTGGTAGGTTTTACTACCAAGAATTAACGGTTTCCTTACTGGTGATACAATCGTACTCATTTCTGATTGATTATGATTCTTTAAAAAATATCTTTGAAAATCCCTTTTATACTGAGGGGGTACTTTGAAGTTAGTCATGATAAAAAATTTATCATTTCTAATTCATCTTTATTTTAAGCGTCTAAAGTTTCGTCTTTGTTAATCACTTTTGCAGAGTAAGACACATTTGAATCTGTATTGACTTCCTCTAAAACGCGATAGTTCAAGGACGACTTCAAAGTCTTGCTAATATCACTGCCTTTATCGTTGCGATTACCAAAGTTAATCGCCCCTGTAGGGCAAGCCGTTTGACAAGCTGTTTTGACATCGCCATCACGTAGTAGACGAGACTCTTTTTTTGCTGTCAATTTACCTTCTTGGATACGTTGAACGCAGAAAGAGCATTTTTCAATGACACCACGAGAACGGACAGTCACATCAGGGTTTAAAACCATGCGTGTTAAATTGTCAGCACCCCAAGGCATTTCAGAAGAAAAACCAAGTGTTGAACCCGTCAATTTGCGCTCATTCCAAGGAAAAATATCAGCAGTTGTATAGTCTTGCCAGTTGAAACGACGTACTTTATAAGGACAGTTATTTGCACAATAACGTGTTCCGATACAACGGTTATAGGTCATTTGATTCAAACCTTCAGAGGAATGGTTGGTCGCATTCACCGGACAGACGTTTTCGCAAGGTGCGTTGTCGCAGTGCTGACACATCATCGGTTGGTAAACTGTGTTTGGATTTTCGACATCACCGTAATAATAACGGTCAATACGAATCCACGTCATTTCATGGTGGCGTTGAACTTCGTGCTTTCCAACCACGGGTACGTTGTTTTCAGCCATACAAGCGACTGTACACGCACCGCAGCCGATACAAGCATTGAGATCAACGTGCATAGACCAATGTAAACCACTCATGTATTTATCCTGATGACCACGATACAATGTTTGCGCATTTAAGTGGTCAAACTCTGTTTTTTCTTCGTGTAATTTTTCAACAAGACCCTTCAAATCTTTCAAATTGCCTTGACGAATAACTGTTCTATCAACCAAAGAACCTTGAAAACCTTTCCAACCCAGTGATTTCTCATCGGCATTGATAACTGTACCTTCTTCTTTCCCCAATGCTTTGACACCCATTGTATGGTGATGCTGTACACAAGCGAAGTCGTCGTCATGTCCTACTTTATTGCTGATTTTTGCCGTCGTAAAATATTGTGGCATACCATTACTGAGGGGTATCGCAGGGTTCACGTTTGTACCGTAACCACTACAAGTACCTGCTTTTTCACGACCATAACCGAGTGCAATGGCTACAGTACCTTTCATCTGACCGAATTGACGTACTGCAACGCAAGTATATGTGTTGCCACTGATTTCAACATCAACTTTATCGCCATCTTTCAAATTATTGAACCCAACGAAATTATTAACGCCATCAAACTCGATTGGCACTGCCAAAATATTTCCCCAAACGGTACGGGTTACAGGGTCAGGCATTTCTTGCAGCCAAGGATTGTTGGCATATTGACCGCCACCGATATTAACCGTTTCGTAGAAACTGATTTCGATAGCATCTTTATTCGTGTTTGGTTGCGTCACACCGGCTGCAATGGCTGTTGAAACTGCCGCAGCGTTGAAACCTCTTGCACCACTTACATCACTCACAGCTAAAACACCATCATGCAAAGTAGCATCCCAAAAGGCTTGAAAAGAAGTATATTCCCGTTGTTTAGGGAAAAATGCCCCTTGCCACAACGCTTTTAAGTATTCATAAGGATCTTTCACTGTCGCACCTGCCCAAGTCAAAAGGCTTTCTTCTGCTTGTCTTGTAGCAAAAACAGGTGAAATTGTTGGCTGTATCAAACTAACATGACCAATTTTGGGATTGGCATCACCCCAAGATTCGAGGTAATTATGTGAAGGCGCAGCAAACTGACAAGCAGCTGTTGTTTCATCAATCATTTGATTGAAAGAAACTGACAAACCTATTTTTTTCAAAGCTGCCGCAAACTTTCCACCATTTGGTAATTCAAAAACAGGATTGGCATTCAAAACAAAAACAGCATCAACGTTACCACTTTCCATGTCTGAAATCAAAGCTTGAACATCGGTGTCATTACCTTGACGCATCAAATTGCCATTTGTAAAATCTAATGTTGCACTATAGTTGCCTAATGCATTGTTAATTGCATTAACCAATACTTGTTCATTAACATTGTTGGAATCACTAATAACAATTGATTTTCCTTTCGCAGCAACCAATTCAGCCGCTACTTTGGTCAAACCTTTTTTCGCTTTGTCGTTCAATGGTGGCACATTCGCAGCGATACCCAATTGCGCTGCAAGGAAAGCGATTGCCGCACCTTGTTCGCTCGGTTTCACCATAATACGGTTGTCCGCATTTGAGCCAGTCATGCTCATCATACTTTCAACTTGAATGTGGCGACTCATTGTAGGATTTTTAACTGATACCTTACGCTTTACGGCATAACCCATAGCGTTTTCGGTGGGAGAACCCCAAGTACCTAAAAAATCAGCACCGAAAGAGACGATAACATCTGCTTGATCAAACTTATAATCAGGAATGACTGCTGAACCAAAAGTTTTTTCATTAGCCATTAAAATCGCTACCGAAGAAACTGGGTCATAAACAACAACCTGTGTGTTTTTATATTTTTTAGCAAAATCTGCAATCGCGTTTTTCGTCATCGGGCTAATAATTGTATTAGCCACAATGCGGATACGAGATCCGTCAGTAATTTTGCCACCTATAATACCATCTAATTCAGAAAAGCCGCCTTTCAAAAGCGTAATAGTACCGTCTTTAACAGTTGCCGCACCTTGAATACGGTTGATGTCATACAAACTCAAAACAGATGCTTGTGCACGTGCACTTGTTCCGCCTTTGGTCACACCTGACATCGAATTGCCTTCGATTTTAATGGGACGCCCTTCGCGTGTTTTTACCAAAACAGAGCAATAATCACCGCCTTGTACGAAAGAAGACGCATAATAATTCGCTATGCCCGGAACGATTGTATCGGGTTTGACGACGTAAGGAATTGCCCTCTTGATTGGAATCTCACAACTGGCTGCGATTGTAGCTGCACCAACACCGAAACCGAGATACTTTAAGAAGTCACGACGATTCGATGCAAAACCGTTATTTTCCGATTGCAAAGCATCCGTCAATGTTGCTGGAAACTCCTCCTTTGATTGTGCGACAAACTGTGCGTCTCTCGTCAAATCCTCTACCCCAACCCAAACTTCTTGGTTATTAAAATCCAT
>JAYTUQ010000044.1:0-2824 GCA_043744455.1 Saprospiraceae bacterium
AACAATATGAAGATAGTTTGAAAACATATCGTGACTTAAAAAACGTTATTGATACTTCTTATGGAGACGGAAAAATTGAAGGAAAAATTGAAGGAAAAACAGAAGGTATAATCAAATCTTTAAAACGAGGTAAATTAACCATTGAAGAAATAGCAGAAGATTTTAGTACAACCGTTGAATTTGTACTCAATGTCAAGAAAGAGTATGGTATTTGACCAGTTTTCGGGTAATCTTTAAGCAAAACCAACTGAAAAATAGCAAAAATACTGAGGGGGCAACTTAGACTTAACCAAAAACCAAATCAGATGTTGAAAAAAGAAAAAACCCACTATGTTTCGGGTCTTTGACCCGCGAAGTATAGCTTTGTACTGAGGGGGGCACTTTTCTAAGAAAAAAACCGCTGGCACAAGGTTGAATTTTAAAAAATGCACACGCTTGTAAGGTGCTGTGTTAAAACCCAAAAAGAAGCCGAAAACCCTCATAAAAGGTTTTCGGCTGTCTATTTTTAGCACATCATTTTATACTTTTGGAAGCTATGCCCTATCCATTTTTACGATTTTGGGTAAAAATTTAGCGACCACATCCACCAACGCCTTTTGTGAAAGCATGACAGATTCGATGTCTTTGTAAGCGTGAGGTGCTTCGTCCAAACCACCATCAATTAAAGTGACACCGCTGTCGCGTAGCATACGCTTCATTTCGTTTTCGGTGATGCTTTCCTTTGCTCGGCGGCGGCTCATTTTGCGACCCGCACCATGTGCAGCGGAATTGAGTGACGCGACTTCACCCTTGCCCCGAACGATATATCCCGCTGCTGTCATACTGCCAGGAATAATACCCATATCGCCGAGATTAGCAGGCGTTGCACCTTTTCGATGGACAATGACGTCACGTCCATCAAACAATTGCTCTTTCCACGCAAAATTATGGTGATTTTCAATACGTACTTTCACCGAAGTCCCCAATTGTTTGACGATGCGCTGATGAATCTAATGGTGGCATGCCGAGGCATAATCACCTGCTAAGTTCATAGCCTCCCAATATTCTGCACCTTCTGCTTCATCGAGCATCAGCCACGCCAAATGTTGCGCTTCACGCGGCAGTTTGCGCTTATCCATGGCAATATTTGTATAATATTTAGCAATATTTGCCCCCAAACCACGCGAACCTGAATGGGACAACAGCGCAACATAATCACCCGCAGCAATGCCCAATGCCGCATCATCTTTTTCAAACGACACGATGCCAAATTCGACAAAATGGTTGCCCGATCCTGATGTACCGAGTTGATAAGCCGCTTTTTGTTGCAAGTTTTTCAAGACATTAATCTCATTGAACAAAGGACTGTCAACCACTTCATGATCAACGGCGGTCGACCAATGACCACCTGCGCCAAAAATGGTGTTTTCGTTAATCGCCTTTTCAAAAGACTTTTCATATTTCTTAAACTCGCTCCCAGAAATCGGCAAAATAGATAAACACATACGACATCCGATGTCCACACCTACACCGTATGGAATAACGGCATTTTGAGTAGCCAAAACACCGCCAATAGGAAGTCCATAACCTGCATGAGCATCGGGCATCAAAGCACCGCTGGCACAAGGTTGAATTTTAAAAAATGCACACGCTTGTAAGCCTTTCGCTGAAAGCAAAAAAAGCCGAAGCAATCTCAAAAGCCGTTCGTTAAGTTGAAAAGAAGAAATCCATGAGGCTATACGCCCAAAAAATCGTACATTAAACAAAAAAATCGTGAGGGCTATACGCCGAAAAGCCTCGTTCATCAATCAAAAAAGGAAAAATTAAAGAAGAAAAAAATTAATAAAAATTCCCACACTGGGAAATCTTTATTACCTTTGTGCTATGAGAGTAATTACAAAAAAACGATTAAATGATTTTATTAAAAAATACCCTGATGCACGAGCGTCGCTCACATTTTGGTATGATACAGTGACAGAAAACGACTTTTTTACTGCCCAAGAAGTAATCGAAGTATTTCATAATGCTGATTATGTGGGTAATGATAGAATAGTCTTTAACATTGCTCGAAATAAATATCGTCTAATCGCTAAATTTAAATTTCATGCAAGGGCGCAGGTAATTTATATTCGTTTTACAGGTACACACACTGAATATGACAAGATAACAGATATTGAAAACATATAAAAAATAATAAAAATGGAAAAATTCCCAATTTCAAAATATCCAATAACCGCTATTACAAGCGAAGATATATACATGAAATTTTGCGACTGGTCAGAAGAAATTAGTGATATGGAATTTGAAGACCAGAAAGAACAAGATAGCCAATTTGCTCATCTTGATGCTTTGGTTACATTGATACAAGCGTATGAGGTGAAGAATTTTGAATTCAACAAAATTAAACTCACACTACCAGAAATCATTGAACAAGCAATGGAACAATTACATATAGACAAGAAAGGTTTAGCCAAACTATTGGGTTCTAATCGAGTATCTGAAATTTTTAGTGGTAAACGTCAATTGTCTCTAAATCAAATTAGAATTTTGCACAGAGAACTACGAATTCCTACAAATATTCTTGTAGGTGTTTAGCCGTCAATAATACGTGAAAATACTGATGGGGCATAAATAAAGCGTTGATGATTAAACAAATACAATAAAAAAAAGCGGAGAACAAGCCCCTACGCATATCACACCTACGAACTGAATCAAAACATCAAAAATTATATTGAAAAACAAATAATACGATGAAAAAAGCCTTTTGCTCATTGCAGAAGGCTTTTTTAGGGGTTAAAACCAAGTCAAAATAATGTTTTTGGAGTAAACAATAGCTGCCCGATTG
>JAYTUQ010000045.1:0-11027 GCA_043744455.1 Saprospiraceae bacterium
GCAAATTCCACACGGAATTTGCCGTTTTGCTTTTTATACTAATCATTCAAATAATCGAAATCCCGTTTCCCCGTTAACGCCTCTCGTCCATCCAGAAATTCTTTTTTTTCATACAACAGCCGCGTATAAATATTGTACTTATTGTCAAATTGAACGCGTTCAACACGTTGTGCAATGATTTTATCAACATCTTCTTCGTCATCGAATTCTAATAAATACGAGTCATAGACATAAGGTAACATCTCGGCAGCTTTCTTTTGTCTAAACCGATAAGCCGCTAATCGGACGGCTATACGCCAATCGCTGTAGGCTTCTATCGGGATTGGTTCATCAAATTCTTTTAGCACTTCGAGGTCTTCCTCCAATCCTTCATAATTAAGGTCGTGATTACGCTTCCTATAATGGTCGTAGGCTCTGTGCATGTCTTTGGTGCGTTCGTCCTCAACCGCTTCTATGAATTTGGAGGCATTGTAAGCAGCTAAATCGGGTACATGTACATAAGGCACAGGATTGCCTTCTTCATCCAATTCTTCCGATTTATGGGGTTTGTAAGTGCCATTCGCTTTGCTTTCAGCAACGCGCTCTTCATAACCTATGCGCCACCCTTTTGCTGCATATTCTTTTTCTTTTTCACCCCGAATATTGGGTAGATTAATTAAATCTGTTGTTCCCTGAAAAGTATCAAAGAACGTGTACAAATCAGGCATTTCTACACAATCATAACCCAAGAGGGCTTCTGCTTCAGGTGAGCCTTCATGGGCATCTACAAACAATTGATTTTTAAACCTATCGTAGTCTTGAAAAATATCTTCCACATAGCAGTCATTGCAGTTACTCCAATCAATCTTTTCGTGTAAAAAACGAATACATAGGTCTATTTCTGCCTCCGTAATAGGTGGAATAAACGGACAAGCGCGTATATTGGACGACCAATAATCGAAGTCCGCAATTATATCTACTAATGGCAAGTCAATGATACCAGCCCGCCATTGACATTGCAGATTGAACAATTTCTTTTGTAATATTTGTTCAAGGTACCTTTCTGCATGATGCAAAAATCGGGTTTGATACGATTCGTAGCGTTCCTTATAAAAAGCCTCGCTTTGATAATCCATGTGTTTTCGATAGGCATATTCCTTAATAAATGCTTCGATACTGTCGGGATTAAATTTGGCATAATACGCCAAATAGGCAGGCTCGGTGCGGAGATGTTCCATGTGTTGTTCGACTGTCCAATCGGTATAGTCTATCCACTTTTTAGGCGTTCTTTTCATTTGTTGTATTTTTTGAAAGGTAATACGGAAACGTGAATATCTTTGTTGTGCTAATAGGTGAATAATGAAAAATGAATAGGGGATAATGGATAGTGGATAGTGGAAAATGGATAATATTGCTCTAAATTATCTATTTTCCACTATCCATTATCCATTCTTTAGCTCACCATCACTTCATTAGATTCCACAGAGTCACTTTTCAAAGAATTGGGTCCAATGGTTTTGGCACGAAGAACCAATTTAGAACCGAAAGGAAAAGTCAATTCCATTTTTTTACTCTCGTTATACAGCCCATTCTGCCATTCGCCATCGTTGAGTTGGGTTTCAAAAGCCGTTGTAACGGCATTCAGTGCTTTTTCCCACTCTACAATGACGACGTTGCGACGAATATCATTATAAACCCTTAAATTGGTAGGCGGCAACACATAAGTGAT
The DNA here is from genome assembly GCA_043744455.1 of Saprospiraceae bacterium. Taxonomy (GTDB): domain Bacteria; phylum Bacteroidota; class Bacteroidia; order Chitinophagales; family Saprospiraceae; genus JAAFJT01. The sequence continues at coordinate 1,709 of JAYTUQ010000045.1, forward strand.
GTTCTGTCGTTCAGGCGTTTTGTTGAGTGTAAAACCCGCATCCGATTTTAATTTGTCTTGCTCATTAGTTTGCCATTCGGCATCCATCAATTTGGCGATGCGTACCAAAGCCTGATACAAATTATCATAAGCCACATTTTTGGCACTAATCGCTTCTTTTCCGCGATTTTTACTTTTGATGAGCGCGTCTTGGAATACGACAGCTTTTGTCTGCATATCCGTAACAGCTGTTTGAAAAGAGGCATAAACAGGCTTTCCGTTCATGTTTTCATAGACGAGGTCTGCGAAAGTTTTAAACTCGTCTTGTTTAACACGTCCAATGACGGTACAATTGATATTACTCATTCTTGAAATGAATTTAAAAAAGTGATTGAAAAATTGCAGTAGGTGTTAACAAGCCCCATAAGCCAGAGCTTTTTTAGCTGTCGGCATCCCTTCTACAACCGTTATTTATAACCTCAATTTGTCTCTTTACATTTTAGAAAAAATAATAAACTATAGATTTTAGTGACATATATTATTAATGATTGTCAAACTCTTTTCTATGCTCAACTTGCTCAATTTACCAAAAAATATCCATTTGCGTTTTGTAGAAAACCATTTGCGTTCTGTAGAAAGTCTTTTGCTTTTGTAGAAAACCATTTGCGTTCTGTAGAAAGTCCGTTGCTTTTGTAGAAAGCTCATTGCTTTTGTAGAAAGTCCATTGCTTTTGTAGAAAGTCTTTTGCGTTTTGTAGAAAGTCTTTTGCGTTTTGTAGAAAGTCCATTGCTTTTGTAGAAAGCCCATTGCTTTTGTAGAAAGCCCATTGCTTTTATAGAAAGCTCATTGCTTTTGTAGAAAGTCCGTTGCGTTTTGTAGAAAGCCCGTTGCTTTTGTAGAAAGCCCGTTGCATTCTGTAGAAAGCCCATTGCTTCTGTAGAAACTTAATTTTTAAACCCAAAAGGATATTTTAGCTGTCAACGGGTTCTATTTGCTCCCTTTTGGCAAGATATACTGAGGGGGGACTGTTGTGGTGCACAAAAACAGAATATTCTTATTTGTGACTGAAATGCGGATAAAAAATAATGTGAAAATCATTAACATTTACAAAATTTTTAAAATTTCTTAAATGTGCGTTTTGTCTTGCGCTATCTCTTTGAGTTAGTTTTATGATATTTTTTTTATTTGTTTTTAACGTATAGAGATTTTGTTTTTTTGTATGTAGAATAATGTGTTTTTTTGCGATATAATAATCAATAGGCGTCACGCTGTTATGACTTAACAGCAATCAATTAATCATTTAATAAAAATACCTAAAAAAAAACATGTCCAATATCTACAATTGGCACGATATAGAAAATCGGGCAGCCCAATTCGCTACTAAATGGATTACGGAAACAGATGAAAAAGGAGAAGCCAAAACTTTTTGGGACGATTTCTTACGTGAGATTTTTAGCATTGAGCGCAGAAAGTTTATGAATTTTGAGAAAACCTCATTGCGTGCCAGTACAAATCGAAAAGGATTTATTGACCTTTTTTGGAAAGGTAAATTTCTGGTTGAACATAAATCGGCTATTAAAAACTCTGAAAAAGATTTCAATGAGGCATTCGACCAAGCATTTGACTACATCAAAGGTTTGCCCCAAGAGGATAAACCGCGTTACATCGCTATTTGTAATTTTCAGCGATTCAGTTTGTATGATGCTCAATCCAAACAAACAACTTATTTTAGTACCGACGACTTGCCGCGTTACATCAAATTGTTCCAATTTATTCCCGATGCCGTCAATTCTCAGATTGAGCATGAAATAAAAGCCAATGTTGAAGCTGCTGAGTTGATGGGTAGGTTACATGATGCTATCGAAAAAGATGGCTACAAAGGGCGTGACCTTGAAATGCTGTTAGTGCGTCTGTTATTTTGTCTTTTTGCCGAAGATACCGATATTTTTACTGAAAAGGTTTTCACCCATTTGGTCAATAAAAACTTGTCGGATGATGGTAAAAGTTTGGGTAAAAATATTGTGCAACTCTTTGAAATACTCAATACGCCATTTGGTGAAAGACCCTCCGATACACCCAAAGACCTTAAACTTTTCCCTTACGTCAACGGTGGCTTATTTGAGCGACCCCTCAGTAAAACGCCTAATTTTACCATTTTTACCCTTCAAGCCTTATTCAAATGTTGTAATTTGGATTGGTCTGAAATTTCTCCCGCTATTTTTGGTTCTCTGTTTCAGTCCGTAATGAACGCTAAGGAAAGACGTAATTTAGGCGCACATTACACCTCCGAAGCCTATATTAGCCGATTGATTGACCCGCTTTTTATGGAATCCCTTTGGGCAGAATTTAATTCTGTCCGTTCAAATCTAAAAAAGCTAAGAGCATTTCACGAAAAATTGGGTAAACTCAAATTGTTTGACCCTGCCTGCGGCTGTGGCAATTTCCTTGTTGTGACCTATAAAGATTTGCGTTTGTTGGAATTTGAAATTATCAAGACCCTTTTCAATGATTTTACAAGTGATATTGACCGCACTTTGGTCAAAGTCAATTCTTTAAGGCAGATAAAATTGGCTAATTTTTATGGTATTGAAATAGAAGAATCCTCGTTTTTGATTGCTCAAACTGCCATGTGGCTCGCTGACCACCAATGCAATCAACTCCTCAGTAAAGAGTTTGGCGACTATATACCCTCAGTACCTTTGCCAAAAGGGGCAGCGATTCGACACGGTAATTCATTGAAAATAGATTGGCAAACCGAGTTTCCAAACGTCGATTACATTATTGGTAATCCGCCGTTTGTGGGTCATCATTATCAAAATGAAGAACAAAAAGTAGATTTGAGAAAGGTTTTTAAAGAAAGTAGTGGAATAGGTGTTCTCGATTATGTTAGTTGTTGGTACAAAAAAGCATCAGAATATATGCAAGTTCACCCCTCAGTAAAAACGGCTTTTGTTTCTACAAATTCAATTAGTCAAGGGGAACAAGTTGGACTTTTATGGTCTGAACTTTTTAAGAATGATATTAAAATTCAATTCGCTCACCAAACTTTCAAATGGAATAATGAAGCCAAAGGCGTGGCTGCTGTGCATTGCATAATTATTGGCTTCGCAAATGTAAAAAATACAGAAGTTAGCAAAAAGTATCTTTTTGAATACGATGAACTTAATGGAGAACCAAGAAGAAGCGATGTTAAAAATATTAGCCCTTATCTTGTAGAAGGAAGTGATGTAATTGTAACAAATAAGAGTGTTCCTCTTTGCGAAGTACCTAAAATGGTTTGGGGAAATAAGCCAACGGACGGGGGTAATTTTCTTTTTGAAAATTCACAAGCCAAAGAAGATTTCTTGAAATTAGAGCCACTTGCTGAAAAATGGATTAAACCTTACATGGGTGGAGATGACTTTATCAATAATAAAAAAAGATGGTGTCTTTGGTTGAAAGATGCGACTGAAAATGATTTAAAAAAGCTACCTGAAGTTCTCAAAAGGGTTGAAAAAGTTAAAGAAATGCGATTATCTAGTAAGGCTGATGCTACAAAAAAGAAAGGTCTTACACCAACTATTTTTGCTCAAATTGCCCAACCTAATTCCGATTATCTTGCCGTTCCAGAAGTTTCTTCGGAAAGAAGAAGCTATATTCCTATTGATTTTATTGACAAAAACACAATAGCAAGTAACACAGTACAATTAGTTCCCGATGCAACATTGTTCTTATTCGGTATTTTAACCTCAAAAATGCACATGGCTTGGGTCAAATACGTGTGTGGTAGATTAGAAAGTCGTTATCGCTACTCCAATACAATTGTGTACAACAACTATCCCTTTCCCGAAAATGTCAGCGAAGCCCAAAAGCAAAAAGTAGAAACCGCCGCACAAGCCGTTTTAGACAGTCGTGAAAAATATACAAGCAAAGGGAAAAGTTTAGCCTATTTGTATGACCCCCTCAGTATGCCGCCCGATTTAAGAGACGCACACAATGATTTGGACAAAGCAGTTGATGCGTGTTATGGAAGAAAGGTGTTTGGCAGCGATGCGAAACGCGTTGCGTTTTTGTTTGAGAAGTATGATGAATTGATAAAAGGGAAAAAATGAAGGAAAAGAAGAAGGAAAAGAAGAAGAGATAGTCATTTATGACCCACAGCAAATTTATGGTACATCTTGTATCCATTGCCTCCATCTTCAGATGGAGGGCTATAATTAAAGCCAAAACTGTTTGTGTTTATTTTTTTTCTCCATCTAAAGATGGAAGCAATGGATACATGTACCATAAAGTATATAGTTCCGTATTATTTTACTTAACACCTCTGCATAAGTCCCCTCAGTAAAATAAAAAAACCTTATAGACTTAACCACATTCTACATAAGAACCTTTTTAATTAACTTTGCGGTAAAACAAATAATAATGAAGCCAGAAAATTCAGAAAAAACGTGGTGGGATGATAAGCCCCCGATATTCAAAACATGGCGACAGATGTATATTTTCGTCCTTGTTTTTCATGCGTTGGTGATTGCGGCGTTTTATGCTTTTACGTTAGCTTATTCCTGAACCTGTACTTGGTTCATTTTGTTTTTTTTATAGAAAACATTAACTTTGTAAGAAAAATACATTAGAAATGACGACGACAATAGCACAAACTAAAGCTTTGACTTTTTTAGAGTTCCTTGAAAAAGAACAAACATCTGCTGTCAAACACGAATATCATAAAGGGAAAACTATAGAAATGCCGGGAGGTTCTCAAAGACATAGCGAAATCACGCTTAATATTGGAGCATTTATCAAATTTGCTCTGTTGCGGAAAACAGAAGAATTTCATGCGTATAGTAGCGACATGACAATCTATATGCCACCGATAGACAGGTCGGTCTATGCAGATGGCAGTGTTGTCGAAGGGAAACCCCTCAGTATAGATGGGAAAAAGTTGACGATAGTTAATCCGAAATTGATAATCGAAGTGGCTTCTCCGTCAACAATGGACTACGATAGGAATGATAAATTTAAGAATTATCGCTTATTACCAGCTTTTAGAGAATACCTTTTAGTGAGTCAAAATGAGCCGACGATTGAAAAATATTATCTAAAAGATATTAAAAAAGGGATTTGGTTGTATCAACAAATCAGTGGTTTAGATGTGTCGGTTCGTTTGCAATCCATTGGTTGTACTTTGCGTTTGAAAGACATTTATAGCAATCTTTCTCCGATTGAAGAAGAGTAATTGTTACATCAAAGATACACCCCTCAGTAAAAAAGGGATAAAATGTTGCCATTTTACCCCTTTTTTATTGTCTAAAACGATAATTTAAGCAGTAACTTCTTCACCATATAGTTCCTCACGCAATGCTTTGATACGTGGGCTGTGGATATATTCGCCATAGGTCATCAATTGGTCAATCATGCCGTTGGGTGTAATTTCGATGATACGATTCGCAACGGTATCAAGGATTTGATAGTCATGGCTTGTAAAAATCATATTGCCTGTAAAGTCTTTCATACCGTTGTTGAGAGCGGTAATACTTTCAAGGTCAAGGTGATTGGTGGGTTCGTCCAAAATAGTGAAGTTTGGATTTGCCAACATGGCTTTCGACATCATGCACCGCACCTTTTCACCACCTGACAAAACGCTCGCGTTTTTGAACACCTCTTCGCCACTGAACAACATACGACCTAAGAAACCGCGAATGAATGACTCGTCTTTATCTTTTGAAAACTGACGCAGCCAATCTATCAAGTTCATATCATTTGTGCCAGTAAAGAATTTCGTATTATCGTTGGGCAAATACTGAGGGGATATGGTTTGACCGTAAGAAAATTTGCCTTTAAAGTTTTTGTCTTCTCCTGCTATAATGTTAAAAAAGGCAGTCGGCACGTTAGCATTGCGGCAGATAATGGCAATTTTCTCACCTTTATTCATGCGAATATTGACGTTTTGGAATAAAAAATCACCATTTACCCCCAATTTTGACAAGTTTTCGCATTCAAAAATAACATCGCCTGGGTCACGTTCAGGTTTGAAATTGATGAAAGGATAGCGACGGCTTGATGGACGCATGTCTTCGAGATTCAATTTGTCCAAAGCCTTTTTACGGCTGGTCGCTTGTTTTGATTTCGACGCATTGGCAGAGAAACGAGCGATAAATTCCATCATTTCAGCGCGTTTTTGCTCTACTTTCTTATTTTTATCAGCCATCTGACGCGACAACAATTGGCTTGTTTCGTACCAGAAAGTATAGTTACCTGTAAACAAACGGATTTTTCCGAAGTCAACATCGACAACGTGCGTACACACCATGTCCAAGAAGTGACGGTCATGCGACACAACAATGACTAAGTTTTGGTAATCTGCCAAGAAATCGCACAGCCATTCTGTTGTTTCTGCATCCAGGTCATTCGTCGGTTCGTCCATTAACAAAACGTCGGGATTGCCAAAAAGGGCTTGTGCCAAAAGGACTTTAATTTTGTCCTTACCGCTCAATTCACGCACCAAAGAGTCGTGTAATGATTCTTTAATACCCAAATTAGAGAGCAATTCTGCGGCATCAGATTCTGCCATCCAGCCGTTCATTTCGCCAAATTCGGCTTCAAGTTCGGCGGCGTGCATAGATTCTGCTTCTGTCGCATCGGGGTTGTCATAAATGGCGTTTTTTTCTACCATAATGTCATAAAGACGTCTATGCCCCATCATAACGGTATCAATGACCTTGACATCATCGTAAGCAAAATGGTTTTGAGACAAAATCGCCATACGATTGCCAGGTTCGATACTGACTTCGCCGCGATTAGGCTCAATTTCGCCCGATAAAATTTTGATAAAAGTGGATTTGCCTGCGCCATTTGCACCAATGACACCATAGCAATTTCCTTTTGTGAATTTGAGGTTGACCTCATCAAATAGAATGCGTTTGCCAAATTGCAACGCGACATTATTAACCGTAAGCATGAAAATCGAGATTGGAAATGATTAGATATTACAGATATTCTACGAAAAAACGATGAATACCCATCGGTATTTCTTCAAGTTTTGCATTTTGAGTCATGAGTTTTAGTTTTTGCACAAGGGTTATTCATGCAGACTCAAAACGCAAAACTTAAATTTCAAAACTTAAAAGACCCCTCAGTATACTATACTATTCTTTTTCGCGCCGCAAAGTTAGCAAAAGAAAACCGTTTGACCATGAAAGAATCATGGGCAAACGGTTAAAAAAGAAGAAAAAAAATGAAATTAAGGCTTAATAACCGTCGCTATTGAAGCAATACGTCAAAGTTAAACCGCCAAACATATACCAATCATTCTTTTTCGGATTCCCTGTTTTACTCACACCATCGAGATAATCGGAAAAAGTGAGACGTGTGCCCCATTCTAAACCCACTGAAATAGCGGCACCAAATTGCACTTTCACACCTAACCCCATCGGCAAGGCAGGAACAATACTTGAAGAACCGTCTTCTGGAAATGGATAAGGACGCGTATCTGGTGGCGCAACAGGCGAACCATCGTTGGAAGCAATACCCAACCCCGCAAAAATATAAGGATTGAACAATGTACCTCCTCCTTGAAAATTGGACTCATTGCTTTGACCCAATATATTCCATTCGCTGACAACAGAAAATTCACGAATGGTGGATTTAAATGTATAACCACGATATCGTGTACCCGGATCAGATGAACGTAAATCTGAACCCGTCAATTTACTTTGAATAACATTAGCCCGAATCGTCAAGAAACGATTGGGTGTGTAGCGCAGCAAGACCCCAAAAGCGGGTTGTGTTTCCTGCCAACGTAATATACCATCGGCGAGATCGCCTTGATAATTGGATGCGCCAAAGAATACACCTGCTTCAAATTGGGCGTTACTGAGGGGCAAAAAGAGGATGAAAGAAAGGAGCGTTAATTTTATTTTTTTAATTAACTTCTGCATTTTTTTTATTTTTTTATGTGTGATAGAACCATAAGGATATTGACTGCTGAATCAATGAAGGTTGTTGGCTAAAAATTTGATAATCAATTGATTGTAAAATATTTAGCAAGGGATTAACGCTATTCAAGTTTTTAGAACGTACAAAAGTAGTAAAGAGATTCAGTAAGTTATATGTTTGTTGCAAAAGATATTACGCCATACAAATTTGTAGCCTTCAAATGATTATTGTACTTCTTTGGTCAATTTTTATTCTTTTACCTGTAGAGAATGATGAAATTTGTAGTTTTGCATTTTTTAGTGCCTCCAAAAGCTTAATATACTGAGGGGGGGGGAAATAAATTTTTTTGTGTTTTTGACGGTTAAAAAAATTAAACGATGGCATTAGATCAAGTTGACGTTGACAAAGAAGTAGAATATGAAGTAAAAAAGAAAGATGAGATGTCATTTTGGGAACATCTCAATGAGCTACGCACCCGTATTATTCGCGCTTTGATTGCTATTACGGTGGGCGTTGTTATTGTATTTGCTATGGGTGAATGGTTTTTTGACATGATTATTTATGCACCGATAAATAAAGATTTTCCGACCTATAAATTCATGTGCGATTTAGCCCAGCAAACGGGTATGAAAGATTTATGCCTTGCGCCGCCGTCATTGAGTTTGTTTACGACAGAAATTGGTGAAGTGTTTTTCAAACACATGCAGGTTGCTATGATTATTGGTCTTCTGGGTGCTATTCCTGTCGTCTTTTGGCAATTTTGGTTGTTTATCAAACCCGGTTTGATGGCGGAAGAAGTAAAAGCCGCGCGGGGTTTCGTAACGATTTGTTCTTCTTTATTTATCATGGGCGTTTTGTTTGGCTATTTTATCATCACGCCTTTTGCTGTGTCCTTTTTAGCCAATTACAAAATGGCGGGTGTGGGCGGCACGGCATCGCTTGATTCCTATATTGGTTATCTGACGATGTTCACTTTGCCGATAGGATTAGTGTTTGAGCTGCCCGTCATCATTTTTTTCTTAGCGCGGATTGGCATTGTCAATTCTAAAATGTTATCGCAATATCGCAAACACATGGTCGTTGTTTTACTTTTGGTTTCCGGCATTATTACGCCTTCTCCCGATGTGGTTTCGCAGCTTTTGGTTTTCGTACCGCTTTATTTATTGTTTGAAGTGGGTATTTTGGTCAGTAAAAGAGTCGAAAAAAAGAAAGCATTGAAAGCACTTGAAAATGAATAGTGGATAATGGATAGTGGATAGTGGATAATGGATAGTTAATAATGGAAAATGCCGCATTAGAAATACATCTGATGGCGGCATTTTCCATTATTAACTGGAGTCGCCCGTAAAAAGTTGACAAAAAGGAATAGAAAATTTAACTCGATTAGAGTAAATTTTTTCTTTAGACAAGGTATTTAAAATTAAGCAAT
>JAYTUQ010000046.1:0-11009 GCA_043744455.1 Saprospiraceae bacterium
TACTCTATTTCTCATACTACAAAAATACAAAAAATGTGTAGCAAATAAATTCTTGCCCTAAAGGGCATAGTTTTAACTAACGAACTTAAAAAATAAACATATAAAATTTTTTTAGAAATAATTTATCAACGCTTACTTTAAGATATATTCGATTACAAAAAGTATCTAAATCAGTTTGTATACCCCCCCTCAGTAAAAACATCAATTTTCCCCTAAACAAACCCTTCCCCGCTTTGTGCAACAATTTCAATTTCCTAAAAAATCATTTTTCCATTCCGCAAATCATTTCGCACAAACCTAATATTATTTTTTCATCACGAAATACATGTATTTGTTTCGAGAAATAATATAAAAAAACAAAAAATGATATTTCACTCACTGCAAATGATTTTTTGGTAACGAGAAATCATTTTGCGTAAACGAAATATCATTATTTGTTTCGAGAAATGATTTTAAAAAATGAAAATAACACGGTATGTTTCGAGAAATGATATAAAAAAACAAATCATTGTATTTTGGTAAATTTATATCGTTCTATACTCAATGGATAATGGATAGCGGAAAATGGATAACCTAAACTATTGAATATGAGTAAATAAGACATACTAAATTAGGCAGACCGTTTTCAATTGAGTATACGTCTTCAAAGACAGTTAAAAATTGTTGTGTTTCTTATTTTTTCTAATTCTGAATCTATCTTTTGTTGGATAATATGATGCGGATGCAAAATGAAAGTGATATGAGACAGGATTACAAAAAATAAAATAGAATTAACGTGATTCACCTGTAAATTCTGTTTCATTTTTTATAATCCTGTCCCTATGCTTACTTTTGTCGAATTAAAAATTCAGATTGCTTGATTTTTGTAACATTGAGCAACATTTTAAAATAAAGGGCTTTCTTATAAAAAGAGCCTTGTCTATTTTTCAATGAGAACAAACTTTTTATGACTATAACACGTATCGGATATTTTAAAAATATCCGATACGTTAAACGTAAATTAAGACTCAAAAGACAAAAATAAGTTTTGGCAGCGAATTTAAAATATTGTAAAATTAGGGATGATTCATGTTCGTGTTGCGTTACGTCAATTAAAGCTTTGCAATTCTTTGCATATAACCATGACCTGTTCGCAACACATATATACCTGCGTTTAAGTTGTTTAAATTCAAGGTTGTAGAGCCATAAATCGTTGTCCGATATACAATTTCACCTAATTGATTGATGATGTCGATTTGTTCTTCTGCATTGTCATTTGTTGTGATATAAACGACACCAGAAGTTGGATTTGGATAAACCGAAATGTATGTTGCACTGTTATTGATACGGTCGTAGGGACTCATCCCAGTTGTAGGGCTCGTATGCGCAAAAAAATTGTTGGTAATCATATCTTGTGTATGATTTTGGGCAATATTTGTTGAATTAGTGTCCTTTTTTGACAGCATTCATGTCCCATTTATCAAAATACTGAGGGGGTATTAGTAAAGCCTATAAACCTACAGAACGATAAAAAAGTAACTTGTTTTAGTTCATTGTAAAAATCTATTCTAATTTTACCATATTATAAAAATGAGTACTCACAATTTCTTCATTTAAATGTCATCGTTATTTATTCTTATGAATCTCAATCATAAAATCCTATTAGCATCCCAATCGCCCCGCCGCAGTCAACTTCTTCGAGAATCAGGTTTTACAAATGTCATTGTGAGACCGACAGATGTAGATGAAAGCATACCCCCTCAGTATAAAACGGAAAAAGTTGCACAATTCCTTGCTGAAAAGAAAGCAGAATTTGCCCGTCAATGGCTTGAAAACGACAATATCATTATCGCTGCCGATACAACCGTTGTGTTAAATGACACCATATATAATAAGCCCGAAAATATAGCCGATGCACAGCGCATTCTCCGCGATTTGTCGGGCAAAATGCACCGCGTTATTACAGGCGTGTGTATGATTTCAAAAAAACGGAAACGGGTTTTTTCGGATGTTGCAAAAGTTTATTTCGACACATTGACCGATGAAGACATTGATTTTTATATTGAACAATATCAACCGTTTGACAAAGCAGGGTCATATGCTGTTCAAGATTGGATTGGGCATTGCAAGATACGGCGCATCGAAGGCAGTTATGAAAACATCATGGGTTTGCCGACCAACAAGATTTTTAAGGAATTGATGAAGTTCTGAACCTCTAAAATGACAATTCCCTGAAGGATTACGAAATTTTAAAGATATTGCAATTCTATTTTCGTCGTCTTCAAATGTTAGTAAAACGTCAATTTCCTTTGTAAAATGTAATTTTTCCTTGACCCTTTTCGTTTGACAAATAAAATTAGGAATGAAACAAATTATTATTTCGATTATGCTGTTGCTCTTTCAACATGTTCTATTTGCGCAAAAAGCAGCAAGCGATATTAAGCCTTCTGATTTCAAAAGATTGGAACAATTAGAAGACAGCATAACATTATTGGCAAAAATAGCCGTTCAAGATACTTTGTTGGATCGTCGAATGTCCGCAAATAACCAATTGATTCCTTTGATTAAAGAGGCGTTGAGTATTCCTAATTCGTTTAATTATGCCTTTACAAAAATTGAAAATATAGCCATTCAGAAACCAATAGATGGTGCGTTTCGGGTTTTTACGTGGCAATTGTTCATAGACGAAACAGAATATAGGTATTTTGGATATGTACAGCTCAATCGGGCAAAATCTACATTTTTTGAATTGACAGATAAATCACGTCAATTAGAAAATACTGATAAAGAGAATTTAACACCTGATAATTGGTTTGGCGCACTGTATTATAATGTCAAAGAATTCAAAACCAAAGAAGGCATGAAATACTTGATGTTTGGGTACAATGCCAACAACCAATACGAAAAAATTAAAGTGTGCGACGTGTTGATACTGAGGGGGAGCAAAATACAATTCGGTGCGCCCGTTTTTGAAGTCGCTGATATTCAAGGTGTTAGAAAACAAAAATTAAATCGTCTTGTGCTCAATTATTCTGCTGATGCGGTATTGCGTTTGAATTATGACCCAGAAATGAATATCGTTATACATGACCATCTTGAAAAAATGGGAACCAAAAATGCAGATATTCCATTTACGTATGTTCCCGACGGCACTTATGAAGCCTTTGAATTACAAAAAGACGGCACATGGCAACATGTTGACAAGTTGGCAAATACAGAAATGAAAACAGCACCTCGACCCGTACCCACGCTCAACTCTCGGAATCGCGTTAAAAGTGCAAAAGATAATGCGCAAAAAGTCGTTTGGCCCGAGGATTCAAAAAAGAAGAACAAGCCATAATGGATAATGAAATAATTTTATGAGATAAAAAATAATTTTTATTGGAATTAAATAATTAATTTTAAAGCAGTATTTTAGCCCAACTTTATATTTTTTATCATAGAATCAAGAAATTTTCAATAATTCTTCTCATCTTCTCTAACAATTGTATTAAAAAGCCCAAATTTGCCAATGATACTGAGGGGGTCTAAAACAGCCACTTCAATATAACAAACGGAATTTCCAATCATAAAAAAACGCCAATAACAGTCTATGCAAAGCATACTATTGTTTTTCCAAGCCACAACTGGCACCGCTGCTGCTGCTGCCGCTGCTACAGAAAATGCACAAGAGAGTGTATTTGAGTTATTATTACACAGTACCTTCGGTATGATTATCATGATAAGTTTATTTGCCATGTCAATCATTGCCGTAGCGATTTTCATCAGTCGTTATTCAACGATTAAAAAAGCGACCCACGTTGATGAAGGTTTTATGAACAATATCCGTGCAAATGTGCAAAACGGTAATATTGGTGCAGCTAGAACTTTATGTCAAAGAACGGATTCACCGATTGCAAGGATGGTTGAAAAAGGTTTAATGCGTATCGGAAAACCGCTTGATGACATCGAACGCTCAATTGAGAATGTCGGTAAATTGGAGATTTACAAACTCGAAAAGAACACGAATATACTTGCTATCATTGCGGGTGTAGCACCGATGTTTGGTTTCTTAGGTACCATTGCGGGTATGATTCAGACATTTTCGGATTTGTCTACTGCTACAAATTTGTCCATCAGTGTTATTGCGGGTGGTATTTACGTCAAAATGTTTACGTCTGCAGCAGGTCTTATTGTTGGTATTTTTGCTTATGTGGCATACAATATATTAAACAACATGATTGAACGTGTGGTTAATAATATGGAAACATCCACTTTCAATTTTATTGACCTTTTACAAGAGCCTGCGGGTTGATAAATTGCCATACGTTAGGGAATTATTAAAATTTTCCTAACGTGATTATTTAAATATCAATAATCAATAGAAATATGCCAATCCGTAGAAGAAAAAAAAATATGGGAGAAATTAATATGAGTTCGATGACGGACATCATATTTATGCTTCTTATATTTTTCATGTTGACATCAACGCTTGTGAAGTTTTTGCCGTTTCAGTTGCCAAAATCCGATCAAAGGACAAGTGCTGCGATAAAAACAACGGTCAGCATCGAAAAAAATGGACGTATGACCATTAATGACCGCCAAATATTGCCCACTCAATTAGAAGCGGCTTTGAGAATAGCCTTGACTAACTCTCAAGATAAAGCTGGTCCTTCTGTTACCATCGCAGCCGAACAAGGCGTTCCTTTTGAGCAAGTTACTCGTATTATGGCAGTTGCCAATCGGTTAAAAGTGCGGACGATATTAGCCACAGAACCAACAAATTAAAAAGTGTTAAAAATAATCAATCAATGAGATTACGCGAGAAAAGAGAAGTCAGTAGTGAATTGGGTATGAGTTCGATGACGGACATTATTTTCATTTTGCTCATCTTTTTTATGATGGTTTCGACCCTCGTACATCCGAGTGCACTGAATTTAACACTCCCTTCGAGTGCGACTAAAGTGAATAAACCTGCAACGACAGAACGATATGATGATATTGGAATAACTGCTAGTGGGAATTTTATCCTCAACGGCGTGACAATTAAACCCGAGTCGATAAAATCATATTTGGAACGTAATATCGTTAAGAAAAGGGATTATAAAGTGACCGTTTCACCTGATGCAAAAGCACCTGTTGAAAAAGTCGTGCAAATATTAGATATGACTCAATCTCTTGGTATTACCTCCATACTTCATGCAACCGTTGAATAAGTTGTAGGTTATCAAGAATAAACATATTTTTATTTTAAAAATTGTGTTTTAATAAATCTAAAATTATCATTGAAAAATGGATAATAAAGCGAAAATAGAAGAAGAACGCAATGATCAGAAAGCCACGTTGATGAGTTTGACATTGCATGTTTTGCTCGGCATCTTGTTCTTTCTCCCGATGGGTAAAAAGATGAGAGCGATTGAAAATACACAAATTCAAGTGGAGTTACCACAAGAATTATTAGGTGGTGGACCTGCATTGGGTTTGCCTAATCAAGGCAAAGGCAATAATCCTGCACCTGGATTACCTGACCCCAATGCTGGAAATAATGAAACAAAACCCAGTCCCGTACCTGTACTGCCGCCACCACCAAAACCCGTTTTCGTAAAACCGACGACAACATCTTCGCCTCCAAGAAAAGTAGAAACATCCGAAGACCCGAATGCAGCTGTTATTCGTCGTCAACAAGAGGAAGCGCGCCAAAAAACAGAAGAAGCTAAATATCAAGCACAAACTGCCGCCCGGGCGAAACAGCAAGCAGAGGCTACGGCAGACGCTCAAAGAAGAGCTGAACAAGCCGCCAAAGACAAATTTAGTGGTCGTTTTGGTACTGGCTCCAGCAGTGGTACAAATGGCGGTGGTGGAACAGGATCAGGACAAGGCAATACAGGTAAACCTGGCAATCAAGGACAACCAGACGGTGACCCTAATTCTAAAGTATTGGAAGGGATGGGACATGGTGCAGGTACAATCAATGGTTTCGGCAGTCGTGGCGTGCGTTCAGCACCTCGTTTGCAAGAGAATTCACAAAAACAAGGACGTGTTGTATTATCCGTTTGTGTTGATGCGAGTGGTAACGTCGTTTCAGCCGATTATAAAGCCGTTGGCTCAAACTCAAACGATGGCGATTTGATTGAAGCTGCTAAACGCAATGCTCGTCAATATCGCTTTGCACCTGGTAGTGCGGAAAAACAATGCGGTACAATAACGTACAATTTTATAGTCAGATAATTAGGCTTCTTATTACAGCCTATTTAAAAAGAGAGACAGTAAATTGTCTCTCTTTTTTTTGTTTCTTTGCGGCATTTCTAAACACTAAAACCCTTACACTAAATACTTTTTCAATGACTTATCAGCAAACCATTGACTATTTATATCAACAATTGCCCATGTTTACACGGGTAGGTCAGTCGGCTTTTAAAAAAGATTTGACCAATACGATTGCTTTATGCGACGCTTTGGGTAATCCACAAACTAAATTTCCAACGATTCATGTGGCGGGTACAAATGGTAAAGGTTCTACAGCACATTTATTAGCCGCTTTTTTACAATCGTTGGGCTTAAAAACAGGGCTATATGTTTCGCCACATTATAGAGATTTTAGAGAAAGAATAAAAATAAATGGCGAATACGTTTCCAAAAAGTATGTCAAACAGTTTGTTGCCCAATATAGTCCGCTGTTTGAACAAATACAACCTTCTTTTTTTGAAATGACGGTGGCAATGGCTTTTGATTACTTCGCTACTGAGGGGGTGGATATTGCGGTTATTGAAGTCGGTTTGGGTGGTCGTTTGGATTCTACAAATATCATTTCGCCGCTTGTCTCTGTCATTACAAATATTAGTTTTGACCACACTGAGATGTTGGGCAATACGCTGCCGCTCATTGCTTATGAAAAAGCAGGAATTATCAAACAGCATACCCCAGTTATTATAGGAGAAGAACAAAAGGAGACAACGCCTGTGTTTCTGAAAAAAGCAGAAGAATGTGATGCGCCTATTTATTTTGCTTCGCAAAACTTTGATATTCAAGCAGTTGAGCAAAATGTTACTTTTACCATTTTTGATATTAAGCAGCCAAAAAAAAATATTTATACGCAGTTAAAAGTCAATCTGAATGGTGACTATCAAGCCAAAAATGTAGCAACGGTTTTACAAACCATTGAAGTAATGAAAAACTTACCCTTCTTTCAGCAATTTACTGAGGGGGGGATGTGGGAAAATGCCATTCAAAATGGTTTTGAACATTTAAAAACATTGACAAACTTCATAGGTCGTTGGGAAATTATTAGTAAAAACCCAACTGTCCTGTGTGATTCGGCACACAATGAAGGTGGATTAAGTTTAGCAGTTCAACAACTGAAGTCTTTGACAATCAATCATCTACACATTGTTTTAGGCATGGTTAAAGACAAAGACATTTCGAAGATGTTGAGCCTCCTGCCCATTAATGCAACCTATTATTTTTGTAAAGCCAATATTCCACGCGGTATGGATGCAGAAGCGATACAAGAACTCGCTGCTGATTTTGGTTTAAAAGGAAAAGCATACCCCTCAGTAAAACGCGCTTTATCAGCAGCAAAAAGACGTGCTAAAAAAGACGATTTGGTTTACGTTGGCGGCAGTATCTTCGTTGTTGCAGAAGTTATTTAAAAAAAAATACAAACTATTTTTCATCATTTATCAATAAAGTAATGGATTCTAAAGTCGTCAGAACATCAAAAATAGACATCGAAGTCGGTTTAAATAAAGATAATTTCCCAGTTGAAATCAAATGGCATTCATCAGATGCACCAGTTGGATATCCTGTTCAAGAAGCCAAAGCTATGTTGGTTTCTTTCCTCGATAAAGAAAGTAAGGACACCTTAAAAATAGATTTGTGGACAAAAGAAATGCAAGTTGAGGAAATGGATAGCATGATGTTTTATACCTTGCGTTCGTTGGCAGACAGTTATTTTAAAGCCACAAACAATAAAGAAATGGCTGAACATATGCAGCATTTTGCCCATTTTTTTGGTGAAAAAACAAAGGTTATTAAAACAAAATAACAAAAAAAATGCTCAATCTCATCACACGTCGCTTACTCTATGGCATGGCTGTTATGACGCTTGTGGTACTCATAATCACAAGTATCATTTATCTCGCGCCTGTTGACCCCACGCGTTTGACGTTTGGGCAACGTTCGGACAATGCCACTGTTCAAGCAAAAAAACGAGAATTGGGACTTGACCAACCGCTTTATGCACAATTGGTTATGTATCTCAACGATATTAGCCCCCTCAGTATTCATGCTGCAACGGCTGAAAATGCAGCAAAATATCAATGGATAAAGCTCATCCCTTTTGGCGAAAAAGTTTTGGTTTTAAAAATGCCTTATCTCCGTGAGTCATATCAAACTGGACGAAAAGTAACCGATATATTGAGAGATGCCATTCCACAAACAGCTATATTAGCCATTGCAGCGATGATAATTGCCACCATTTTAGGCATTTTCTTAGGCGTTGTGGCAGCTTTGCGTCCTGGCAGTTGGTTCGATACGTCTTCTATTGTGGCTTCTGTGGCGGGTTATTCGTTGCCTTCTTATATTGTGGCGATGATTTTAGCCTTGGTTTTTGGCTTTTGGTTGTCCGATTGGACGGGTTTAAATATTCAAGGCAGTTTATTTGAACTCGATGACTTTGGTGACGAACAAATCGTTTGGCGCAATCTTATTCTACCCGCTGTTGCGCTCGGTATTCGTCCTGTGGCGTTGATTACGCAATTGACGCGATCCACAATGCTTGATATTTTGACGATGGATTATATCCGCACCGCCAAAGCTAAAGGTTTGGACAGAACGTCTGTTGTTGTCAAACATGCTTTGCGCAATGCTTTAAATCCTGTGACAACGGCAGTTTCTGGTTGGTTTGCAGGTTTGTTGGCAGGTGCTTTTTTTGTAGAAAGCGTCTTCACTTACAATGGTTTAGGGCAAGTGACGGTGACGGCTTTGCTCAATTTTGATATTCCTGTGGTCTTAGGTTGTGTGCTTTTTACGGCTTTGGTGTTTGTGTTGATGAATATTGTTGTCGATGTACTGTATGCAGTGCTTGACCCGCGGATTAGATTGGGATAATTCGTTTTGTTCTAAAAAAAACACAACATAAACCGCAATCATACGCAGACCAATAACTAATAACCACTATACCAATAACTTTTAAAAAAAACAACCCCCTCAGTATCCTTTGTTTTTGAAAGGAAAATATACCTTTGTGTCCCATAAATGAATAAAGCAAACGTCTTAACAGAGACAAAAAAGAATTTATGGCAAAGTATATATTCGTAACAGGCGGCGTAACATCTTCATTGGGCAAAGGCATTATTGCCGCAAGCCTCGCCAAATTGCTTCAAGCGCGGGGCTTTTCAGTCACGATTCAAAAATTCGATCCCTATCTTAACGTTGATCCAGGAACGCTCAATCCGTATGAGCATGGTGAATGTTATGTCACAGACGACGGTGCAGAAACAGACCTCGATTTGGGTCATTACGAACGCTTTTTGAATACACCCACATCGCAAGCGAACAACGTCACAACGGGTCGTATTTATCAATCCATTATTGATCGTGAACGAGCAGGTGATTATCTTGGCAAAACGGTTCAAGTTGTGCCACATGTCACTGATGAAATCAAAAGACGTGTTCAAGCACTCGGACAGACCCCTCAGTATGACATCATTATTACGGAATTGGGCGGAACGGTTGGCGATATCGAATCACTACCCTATCTCGAAGCATTGCGACAAATGCGTTGGGAATTGGGCACTGACAATTGTTTGGTTTTACATTTAACGCTTGTCCCTTATTTGAAAGCAGCGGGAGAGCTAAAAACGAAGCCGACACAACACAGCGTCAAGGAGTTGTTGAACACAGGTATTCAACCCGATATTCTCGTGTGCAGAACCGAAGAGCATCCCCTCAGTATGGACATCAAACGCAAACTGGCGTTGTTTTGCAATGTCGAAGTGGCTTCGGTGATTGAAGCCATGAATGCCGAAACGATTTATGATGTGCCGTTGTTGATGCTCAAAGAAAAATTAGATTCGGTTGTTATTTCAAAATTAAGGCTGCCCGATCGCCGTGAACCTGATTTGCGGAAATGGAAAGAGTTTTTGGGCAAATTTAAAAACCCTTCAAATGAAATTCGCATCGGTTTGGTGGGCAAATACAATGAATTGCAAGACGCGTACAAGTCTATTTATGAGGCTTTTGTTCATGCGGGCGCAGTCAATGAATGTCGTGTCAAAGTTATACCGATTCATTCTGAACAATTGGAAAACCAAAAAGGGAAAGATATTGACAAATTATTAAGTCAATTTGATGGTATTTTAGTCGCTCCAGGTTTTGGCGAACGGGGTATTGAAGGTAAATATGAAGCGATAAAATATTGTCGTGAAAACAATTTGCCGTTCTTCGGTATTTGTCTTGGTATGCAATCTGCCGTTGTTGAGTTTTCCCGCAATGTTTTGGATTTAAAAGATGCGGCTTCAACAGAGGTGAATCCATTGACACTAAATCCTGTTATTGATTTGATGGAAGCGCAAAAAACCATCACTGCAAAAGGCGGCACAATGCGTCTCGGTGCGTATGATTGTAGAATTAAAAAAGGGACAAAGGCTTTTGAGGCTTATAAAAAACAGAATATTCAAGAACGACACAGACATCGTTGGGAATTTAACAATCAATATTTGGAACAAATCGAAGCGGCGGGTATGGTCGCTACGGGCATTAATCCCGATAGTGGTTTGGTCGAAATTGTTGAAATTCCTAAACATAGGTGGTTTGTGGGTGTTCAATTTCATCCTGAATTGAAAAGTACGGTGGAAAATCCGCATCCGCTTTTTGTTGATTTTGTAAAAGCGTGTTTGAAGAAATAATTGTTTCTAACACGAATTACACAAATTACACGAATTAGATATATTTTCTAACACATAGCCACAGAGGATACATAGCTTTTGTTTCTGTAAATTGAAACGACGTATCGGATATTTTTAAAATATCCGATACGTATATCGCTTGAT
>JAYTUQ010000047.1:0-10991 GCA_043744455.1 Saprospiraceae bacterium
ATACGAGTAATACGAGTAATACGAGTAATACGAGTAATACGAGTAATACGAGTAATACGAGTAATACGAGTAATACGAGTAATACGAGTAATACAATTAATACAACTCATAAACAATTTCAAATTTGAAAACGATTTGCATAGTCAACCACAAGGGTGGGGTAGGGAAGACAACTTCTGTGGCGAGTATTGGCTCTGGACTTGCCTTGGCAGGTGCCAAAGTGTTGCTCATAGATATTGATGCTCAATGCAATTTGAGTGAGTCTTTTGGGCTGGTGCGGCAAGTGCCCAATATTTATACATCCATCACGCAACGCACAGCGCTGCCCATTTATTCAGTTAAGCCGAACTTGGATGTCGTGCCCTCGTCGCTTGATTTGGTGAAAGCGGAAATTGAAATTTCGGCAGTTATGTCACGCGAGTCCATTTTGCGCAAACTGATAGAACCGCTTAAGCCACAATATGATTTTATCATTATTGATTCACCGCCGTCGCTTGGGTTGTTGACGGTCAATGCTCTGACGGCGGCAAACGAAGTAATAATCCCTCTAGAGGCTGAATTTTTGGCTTACAGGGGCTTAGATAGCATTATCTACGCTATTGACCTGACAAAAGAAAATACGAACCCAGAATTAAAAATTGGGGGTGTTTTTTTGACGAAGTACAATAAATCGAGATCGCTCACCAAAAGTATTCGAGAGGAGGTGAGCAAATATTTTGGCGATGTGCTTTTCAATACGGTGATTCGGGTCAATGTCGCTTTGGCAGAAGCACCCGCCAATGGAAAGGATATTTTTGACTATGCGCCCGACAGCAATGGCGCTCATGACTATGCGGAATTGGTTAAAGAAATTTTACAACGCGCTCAATCTTAACTTATGGCTAAAAAATTTGATAATATCAGCAACAACAACGTCCGAATTGGTGGTTCAGGGCTCACAGGATTATTCAATTCTAATGCAATCACCAAAGAAGAGACCCCCTCAGTATCAACCCCTCGAGAAGTCGTTTCTACGACCACAAGACAAACGTTTGTCATCCTTGTTGAAGATCTGCAATTCATCAAAGACATCGTCCGGACGCGGCGCATGGAAGGCGAAACCGAATTCACGCAAAAAGAAGCTTTGCACCACATCATCGAGTTTTATAAAACGGCGCATAATTCTGAATCTTAAAAGGGGAAAGTCGCGCAAAAAAAGGGGATTCAAACAAAACAAAGTAACTGAATACATATATAAATAAAACAACAAACAATTTTTCTTTTGTTGTTGTTTTAATATATTAACATTGTTTTATTGTTTGCAACCTCTGTAATCAATTGATAATCAATAACTTACAAGCGCAAAGATTAGGAAATGTACATGCAAAGATTAGGAAATGTACATGCAAAGATTAGGAAATGTACATACAAAGATTAGGAAATGTACATACAAAGATTAGGAAATGTACATGTCCATTAGGAAATGTACATGCAAAGAAATGAAGCCTAAATAGCAAAGATTAGAAAATGTACATCAAAAAAGAGCCAATAACATGGCTAAATCGTGACTTTGAGCGCGTAAATGAGACATTTTTCTCAAAGATTAATTTTTTAATTTTTTTTAATAGTTGGATTTTAAAGATTAATTTTTCTTTCAACTTTTAATCTTTACAACCAGTTTTAAAACATTGCTCTCCGAAGATTAGGAAATGTACAATGGGAAATGTACAACAATAGCCATTAAGATTAGGAAATGTACATCAAAAAAAATGTTTTTTGGACGTAAAAATAATGTTTTTTCAAAAAAGTTATATATTTACCAACAAAAGATTAATTTTATGACATCTTTTTAATAGTAAAATGTAAAGATTAATTTTTTCTGTGATTATTAATCTTTAGCCAATAATTAAGTAATGGGCACCAGAAAAAAACGCGGGGGCAATGCTTTAAATTTAAAGCAGCCAGAAAATACATTTGTACACTCAAACCGGTTAGTGGAAGCCCACTATAAGGACGCGCTGTCGCATTGGGAAATGTACATTTTCTCAAAAATGTGCACAATGATTGACCTCGAAGACACCGATTTCAAGCATTATAAAATTTATATACAAGAGATTTTAGACGACCTGAATGTCAGAAAAGGTGGGCACAGCTACAAGTATGTTGTAGAGGCGGCGCAAAGGCTTTTAGATAGGCGCATTACCATTTATTACGCCAATGAAGAAGGGAAAAAAATTGCCGTGGATACGCACCTCGTGTCGAGTGTCCATCGCTTAGAAGAACCCGAAGAAAACGATGCTTTGTACGTTTCTTTAACTTTTCCACCAGAGCTAAAACCCTTTCTTTTGCAGTTAAAAGACAATTTTACGATTTTAGATTTAGATATTTTCAAGCTGTTGAAAACGCCGACAAGTGTGCGATTGTATCAATTATTGACTTCTCACATGTGGAAAGCAGAGAAAAAAGTGCGCTATGATTTGGAAGAATTGAAGAGAAAATTAGGTGTTGCGGATAAGTACGAGCAATACGGACCCTTCAAAACATACATCTTAAACGAGGCACAAACGAGACTTGAAGCGAATACAAACATCAGTTTTACCTACACAGAAGTTAAAACAGGAAAAAAAATAACTGCCATAATTTTTCATTTGCAAGACAAAAATGCAAAAAAAGAGTGCGAATCCAAGCAGTTATTGCCACCGGCAACGTCTACAATAGCCATAAACGTTGAAACGACGGACACACAAGAAAAGCTAATGACCGAGCTGTTTCCAATAGTCGTAAGCCAATTTGGTGTGGGCTTAAAGGTATTTTCTAATTTAGTAGCTTCGCATACTGAGGGGGATATTCGCGAAGCCGTGAAAGTGACAGAAAAGGCGCAAAAAACAGGAAAAATTGAAAACTTAGCTGGTTTTTTTGTCAAAGCCATTCAAGAACACTATAAAGATGTCTCCCAAAAAGAGGAACAAAACCAAAAACAAGCCCAAACCAAACAGCGCGCCCAAGAACGGCAACAGAAAGAAATCCAGAAGCAACAAGACACCAACGAAAAAAGAAAAGAGGCTTTTTTGAAGGAAGAAAAACGCATTTTGGCTTTAATCGCCACAGATAAAGCATTGGAGCAAGAAGCCATAGAGCACATCCAAAGAGCAGGTTTATCTACGATTTATGACGCGCATAAATCAGTCAGTGAAAATTTACAAAACCCCAGTATCAAAGCTGCTTTTTATTTAGCAGTTAAAATATTGCGCCCAGATGCATTTTGATTAGTTTGTAAACATTTAAGGCATTTAAGATAACAAATAAAAATCGGCTTTTTGTAGTTGAAAACCGACCTTATTGAGGTGTATCGTCACTGGGCGGTAATGCCTCTTTATCATCGCTGCCTTTCAAACCAAAAAAATTTTCAGATGAAACAACCGCTTTTTTGATATCCTTTTCCAAATTTCGTCTGGCGCGTCCACCCGCTTTGCCTCCTTTTATAGCAGCTTCGTGGTTTTCGTTAAAACCCTGTGCATCGGTTTCTACTGTAATGATTCGGGTTGCTTCTTCGCTCAAAGATGTTAAAATCAATTCTAAACGTGTCATGTGGTCTCGAAGATTCTCTTTTTGTAAACCTTTGTATTTACCATGTTCGCTTGGTGTCAATCCAAAAGTTCCCTTAGCAATAACAGCCGTTAAAATACCGTATTCTTGTCCCTCTTTAACCCCTCTATTTTTCCATTCATCAGTCAATTCGTTTCGTGTTGTGATGGATTGAATGCGGTCTTTTATCCAATTGTCGTCATGTCCTTTTGCTCTGTAAATTTCTGTCATGCGTTCAAAAGACAATTCAGGGTTTTCGGCTTCGTCAATCGCTTGTTTTCCCAATGATGCCAACCACAATTTTAACGGTTCGGCTTTGGGTGAGGGTATGGACATAACAATGCGAAGCACCCCCTCAGTATGGGCGCAATCCGTAAGGCGTTGTCGTCCGTCGCTTGCCGTCAATTTCAAACGCACGCAAATTTCGTGCAGTTGGGGCTCACGTCTTTTTAAGTCTGACCAATAATTGCGTGGTATGGGGCTATTTGTCAATACTTCGACGATATCTATGACTGAAAAATACCATTTTTCATCATGCCATACTTTCCGAATTGGTTTGCCCTCGAAAGGGATTAAATCATTGTTTTCCATTTTGATGATGATTTACAATTGTTTTTATGGCTTGCACGTTTTTTTGTCATGATAAGCCGTCCTACATGATAAGCCGTTTTTTCCAAATTTTCAGCCGTTGCAGCTAAGGCTTCAGGCAGCGAACATGGTTTTTGAGCAATCGAAAATGCCGCTTTCAAGCCCAAATCTTTCAAATACTGAGGGGGGGCATCCAGCGCGCCACACAGCGCAATGATGGGTTTTTGTCGCGCTCTTGAAACGATACCCCCTATCAATTTACCATGCGCAGTCTGACTATCAAGTCGCCCTTCGCCTGTAAAAATCACGTCTGCCCAATCCACTACTTTATCAAAATGCGTTAAATCCATTAGAACATCAATACCGCTTTTTATGGTCGCATTTAAGAAAAAAAATGCCCCAAAACCTAAACCGCCTGCTGCACCTGCACCTTCTATGTCCACTTTTGGACAATTTAAAATTTTCCAAAAGTTAATCGCACCATTTTCTAATGCTTCAATATCTGCCTCACTTGCGCCTTTTTGCCTTGAATAGACGTGTGCCGCGCCTGTTTTGCCTAAAAGTGGATTTTTGACATCGCACAGAACTTCAAAAATGATGTCCTTGTCCATTTTGTTCTGTTGCGGTACGACATCCCGATGCAAGCGGGAAGGGGCGGTAATCCTTTCAATTTTACCTAAATTTCCACCCATACCTACTAGTTTTTCGCCATTTTTATCAAAAAACTGCCAACCCAAAGCGGCTGCCATACCCATCCCTAAATCATTTGTCGCTGAGCCACCGATGCCGATTATGATGCGTTTTACGTCCTTTTTCAAAGCATCGTTTATCATTTCCCCGACACCGAAAGTCGTGGTTTTCAAAGGGTTGCGTTCTTCGGGTGTCAAAAGTTGCAGTCCTGCGGCTTGTGCCATTTCGATAAAAGCGGTTGTGCCGTCCATACTTATATTATAAATCGCTTTTATCTTTCTGAACAAAGGGTCATGCACTTTGACTTCAATCGTTTTTAAACCCAAATGGAAATTCAAAATATCGGAAAGTCCTTCGCCACCGTCAGCCAATGGGAAAATACGGGTAGATACTGAGGGGTCTGCCATGCGCAAACCGCGTTCAATGGCGCGACATACTGAGGGGGCATCAAGCGCATCTTTGAAACTGTCGCAAGCGATGAGGATGTTCATTTTTGACAATTTTCAAGCAAAGATAGATGGACATTTTGTAGAAAAACTGAAGCATTTCTTTTTTATACCGCACGAGTCAAACAAAGGGTCGTTTTATTGACAATTCCTCTTACCTCATTTTTTAGGTATTTTTTATAGTGATAATTGGCAAAAAAATGAGTAAAACAATCAAAGTTAAATAAATTTGCTTTCTAACAAGTTTCTTAACTTTTTAATATATCATCATGCTCATAGGTTACGCTCGTGTTTCGACTTTTGATCAAAATACCGACTTACAAAAAGACGCACTGGAAAAAGCGGGGTGTGAAAGGATATTTACAGATATTGTAAGCGGCACTGTACCGCTAAGACCGGGCTTAACAAAAGTCAAAGAACAGCTGCGCAAAGGGGATACGCTGGTTGTATGGCGGCTTGACCGTTTGGGGCGTTCGCTCAAAGACCTTATCGAGTGGATGCACTACTTGGATGCTGAGGGGGTCGCTTTGAAAAGTGTGCAAGAGTCTATTGATACGTCAACCGCGACGGGCAAATTGGTGTTTCATGTATTTGGCGCGCTCGCCGAGTTTGAACGCAATTTGATTCAAGAGCGTACCCAAGCAGGTTTGTCCGCTGCAAGGGCGAGGGGTAGATTGGGTGGCAGGCCTCCATCCTTGAATAATGATAAAAAGCAAGTTGTAATTGACCTTTACAATGAAAAAAAATTGACGGTCAAAAAGATTTGCGAAATGATGGGTATTTCAAAGCCGACATTATACAGCTATGTCCGTGATAACGAAAATGAGTAATTCCTTTAAAAATAGTGAAGATGGTGTTCTTTGGCAACGCTTTCGTCGCGGAAGACACGTTCAAAAAAACGGTCATAATTGATGGGTGCAAGATACATTTTGTCTTAATCGTTGTTTGTTTTCTGAAATAATGTTTGCCTATACAAAAAACACATGAACAATTGTTCATTTATTCATGTTTCTTACTTACCTTTGTATTATCAATAACATCATACTCATAAAATGTTGTTCTTTTTATCAAAACATTTTTTTAAATTTCATTACTCTCACATGGTTGTAGAACAAATTTATACTGGCTGCCTCGCACAAGGAGCATATTATATAGAGTCTGAAGGCGAATCGGTTGTTATTGATCCTTTGCGCGATGTTTCACCTTATATTAAGAAAGCAGAAAAGTCTGGTGCGAAGATAAAATACGTCCTCGAAACGCATTTTCATGCGGATTTTGTCAGTGGGCACATTGACTTGGCTGCTAAAACAGGAGCGACGATTGTTTATGGACCCAATGCTGTAACCGATTTTGAAGCACATATTGCCAAAGACGGAGAAGAGTTAAAAGTGGGCAAATACACCATTAAAGTCTTGCACACGCCCGGGCATACGATGGAGTCAACATGCTATTTAATGTCAGATGAAAACGGTACACCTAAGTATGTTTTTACTGGCGACACCTTGTTTATCGGTGACGTTGGTCGCCCCGATTTGGCTCAAAAATCGGACATAACGATGGAAGATTTGGCGGGTTATCTGTATGATTCTTTGGAAACTAAAATTAAGACTTTACCCGATGATGTCATTGTTTACCCCGCACATGGCGCAGGTTCGGCGTGTGGCAAAAATATGTCAAAAGAGACTTTTGATACCATTGGGCATCAAAAACAAGTTAATTATGCCCTTTTAGCCAAGTCAAAAGAAGTTTTTATTGCCGAAGTTACTGAGGGGTTGGCAACACCGCCCGCTTACTTCCCTTTGAATGTCATGATGAATAAACATGGCTATGAGTCAATTGATACCGTCATGAGTCGTGGCAATCACCCTTTGACACCTGAACAATTTGAACTCGAAGCCGAAGTACACGGTGCTTTGATTTTAGACACTCGTTCGGCAGCGGAATTTTATAAAGGTTTTATTCCCAACGCCATAAATATCGGTCTTCAAGGTACTTTTGCGCCTTGGGTGGGCGAATTGATTACGGATATTAAGCAACCCATACTCATTATTGCGGAAGACGGTATGGAACAGGAAACCGTTATGCGGCTCTCTCGTGTCGGGTACGACTTCACTTTGGGCTACCTTCAAGGTGGTATAAACGCTTGGAAAGCGGCTGGAAAAGAAGTGGATACCGTCAATCGGATTACAGCAGATGCGTTTGCACAACAATGGCGTAAAGACAAAACTGTTTATGACATTCGCAAACCCAGCGAATATGAAGCAGAACACGTTGACGAGGCGTTTCACAGACCCCTCAGTAATATCAACGAATGGATTGGTTTTATTGATAAAAACGAGCCTTTTTATATGTATTGTGGCAGTGGTTATCGCTCAATGATTGCCGCTTCGATTCTCAAAGCACGCGGTTACGACAACTTCATTGAAGTAGCAGGTGGCATGGGTGCTATTGCAAAAACAGATGTAACAAAGACAGACTTTGTTTGTCAGTCCAAACAGATAGTAGGTTAAAATCCTACACTCGCACTACATTAATATAAATGGCAGACTGCACTTGTGCTGTTCTGCCGTTTGTATTTTTATCATTTTCTATCCATCAAAGCTTTTTTGAAATACGTGCCTTGACGGGTTAAACTGTAATTCCAATCTGTAAACATCCGCGGTGCCCATTGCGGGTCAAATACCCAAACGACCCATGAAATGCCTTTTTCGTCGCAATATTTTGTAATCGCATCGCCATAAGATTCATCGCTGATGACAGGAATGTGTGCGCCTACTTCTTCTGCACCACTAAAACCGATTTCAGTCAATATAATAGGGTATTTTTCTTTCACAAAACCCCAATCCTTTGTCCATTGGTCTTCCCATGGCTTTTGCCGCTTCATCGGATAAGGGTGCGACACATACGCAATGCCTTCTATACTGAGGGGGTCATTGGCAACAGGTGTCAAGTCATAAGCCCAATTGAAACCCGCCACCAAAGGAATTGCTGTATTGCCATGCGCTCTGATAATGCCTATCATCTCTTCGTTGAGTTTTTTCCAATCCGCCCATGTGCAAGTGCCTAATTGACCATTATAAACAGTCGGTTCATTGAATAATTCAAAGAAAGCGACTGTTGTATTGCCCTTAAAATGTTTTGCCATAGTGCGCCAAAAGTCAAACGTTTCTTTTTGAGTCGTATCGTACATATCGTCTTGATACATTTCGGTGCGGAGGTTGCCGATGCTGTGCCAATCCATGATGACATAAATACCCAATTCTGTTGCCCATTGTACGCCTTCATCAAGCATTTTAAGGTAGTTCGTTTTGCCCTGTTTGCGCCAGGCGCGCGGGTGGATGGGGAAACGGACAACGTTTGCACCCCAATTTTTCATTTCCTCAAAATAGGCTTTGTTCCAATGCCCAATCGTTTGCAGTCGGTCGGGGTCGCTGGCATTGAGACCCCTCAGTATAAAAGCAGAATCAACGTCAGTGACAAAGCTATTGCCTTTTACTTTTATTTGTTTTAATGTCGTTGTTTGACCCATCGCATAAACAAAAAGACAAGTGTTTGCAATCAATAAGATGAGTATTCTTTTCATAAAACGTGTTTTTGTTTGTTATTTAATCAACGTCACATCACCCTTTTTAATCAGTATTTCGCCATCTGTGAACTCAATCTCAGCATAATAGACATACACACCCGATGGTAAAGGTCGGTTTAGCTTTTTACCATCCCAACCAAAAGCGACATCATTGGGTGGAAAATCCAATTGTTGAAACACCAAAGCACCCCAACGGTCATAAATGCGGAAGGTCTTGATGCGCTTCACATTGGCATGATCATAAATGACTAAAACATCATTGATAATATCGCCATTCGGTGAAAAGGCAGTCGGAATATAAACTTTGTGGCAATCGTCATACTGAACAGCAATCGTACTCGAATCTCGTCCGCATTGATTGGTTACTGTGACGGTATATGTGCCCGCAAAAGCCACAGGGTACGAGGGCAGCGGTGAACCGTCTTGCCATTTATATGTTGCGGCTTCTGCCCACGTGTCGAGACTTAGTTTTTTGTATTCACATAAAACAGTGTCATTGCCCAATTTTACTGAGGGGGGTAGTATGAAATGAAAACGCACAGAATCAGACGCAACACAATTACCACGCGCCAAATTGACCGTATATAGACCGTCTTTTTGAACAAAAATGACAGAATCCTTAGAACCCGTTGACCATTTAAAGGTTTTTGCACCACTTCTTGACGCATCGAGCCGAACGATATCACCTGCACAAAACGTTTTATCTGGACCTAATTCTACTAAAATAGGGTCGCCATTGACGACGAGGGTAACTTCTTGTTTGGACTCAAAACCGCATCGGTCTGCTACCGTGACGATATATGTGGTCGTCACATCAGGTTTGGCTATCGGTGTAGCAATATTCGGATTGTTCAGACCTGCTGAGGGTGACCATTTGTAACTAACACCACCATAAGCTTGCAATTGAATGGTATCGCCGCGACAAAGATTGGCTTTGGAAGGCTTATCAATCAATGTCGTGAATTTAAAACACACATCTTGTTCATTGTTTGACCCACCAGTGGCGGCTGTAAAACCCCAAAACACAAGCGGATTGCCACCAAATATGTCATTGACGATATCGCCTGTATAAGTCAATTTTAATTCACAATCGAACCAAACGCGCAGTTTTTTAGCTGTTGCATCCCAATTGACACGTAGGCTGTGTTTGTTGCAATCTTCTACATTACCATTTGTGCCTATGGAGGCAGGACCTGCTAAAGTATTAGGCGTACTGTGGTTGATGTCACCATTTTTTATCAGCGCAATATGGTCAAAAGACGGGTCAGAACGGCTAAAATTTTGGTAGGTATCCATCTCAATACCAATCGAAGGACTAACGCCTAAGAAACCCATGCCCTCTCCAGGCTGCCCGATAGACGTACTAACGGGTTGAAAACCAAAGACCATACCGTCTGCGCCATCAGCATCTTTGCAACCCAGAAACACATCGAGGTTGGCATCAAAGGATTGCGTTAAATCAATCTTTGTCGTGTCCCAGATCGAGCCCACTTTGGTGTTTGTGGCATCCGTTAATTGAAAGCAACGGTCTCCTAAAGGCTTTGCAGAGCCATTGAAGTGGAATTGACCAACAGCACATGATAGGGAATAAACCCAAAAAAAGAGGATAAGGATGTATTTTTTCATTTGGTGGCTAATATACTGAGGTTTGTCAAAAAGTGATGTTCAAGAAGTTGTAATAATTTGTAACTACTTACCGCATAGGCACAATAGGTATGTTCACATAGAAAACATAGTTTTTTTAGTACAATCTCTATGTTCCCTATGTGAAAATCTTCTATTGTGCCTATGTGATAAATAGTTACAATAATTTTATGAATGAATCGGACAACAAAGCCCAAATGCTGTGCACTGCTGTTAAATTGAAGAAATACTGTCACGCCCAGTCGTGATGAAGCTGAAAGCATCAAGGGGGAGTATTGTCCGTAAATTCATAATTGGCAGGTTTGCCTTTAGAAGAAAATCGTCTTTTAGGGCGTAAACCGACGACAAAGTTTTAACACTTCGTCGTCGGTAAGGGCAAAGTATCAAAGCAAAATAGGAAGTCATCAAAGCAAAATAGGAAGTCATCAAAGCAAAATAGGGGAGGTATCAAAGCAAAATAGGAAGTCATCAAA
>JAYTUQ010000048.1:0-10973 GCA_043744455.1 Saprospiraceae bacterium
AAAGTCAATTTACCATTGACGCGCATGGTGTCCAACACTTTATAGTTGTTAAATTGGTCAACAACCATATCTGTTTTTACAGTAAATTTTGCAGCATCAGCTGCTGTCCACCAATCTGCTAGGTTGCCGTTTAGGTCAAACTTACGTCCTTGGTCGTCAAAACCATGAGAGATTTCATGTCCAATGACTGCACCTATGCCGCCGTAATTAAAAGCATCATCGGCATCGTTGTTGAAAAACGGAAATTGTAGGATGCCCGCTGGGAATACGATTTCGTTTTGTGTTGGATTGTAATAGGCGTTGACTGTAGGCGGTGTCATACCCCAACGTGTTTTGTCAACAGGCTGACCAATGCGTTTCATATTATCGTCAAAAGCAAAACGTTGTGCCGCAACAACATTGTCTAAATACGATTTTGAACGGTCAATACTGAGGGGGGTATAGTCTTGCCATTTGTCAGGATAACCGATTTTGCGGACGAAAGTATTGAGTTTGGCAAGTGCTTTGGTTTTGGTTTCAGCACTCATCCAATCGAGCGCATTGATGCGTTTTTCATAGACCTTCATCAAATTGCCGACAAGTTCAACCATGCGGACTTTTGCTTCGGGTTTGAAATGTTTTTCAACATACAATTGACCCAATGCTTCACCTAAGACATTGTCTGTCATACCTGATACACGTTTCCAACGAGGCTGCATCTCTTTTTCACCCGTTAGGGCTTGCTGCATTTTAAAATTCTCTGCGACAAAACCACTGCCCAAAAAAGGCAAAGCATCTTTTACCTTGTTCCAACGCAAATAGGTTTTGAATTCGTCTAATGTTGCAGTTTTTAATTGATTATTGACTTCTTTCAAGAAATTAGGCTCGCTAACAATGGCATAATCTGCTTTTGCACCATTCAAAACGCGGGTCATAAACGGCTCCCAACGCATCTGAGGACAGATTTTTTCGAGGTCAGCAACCGTCATTTTGTTGTACCGTTTTTCAGGGTCGCGCAATTCGACACGGCTCAAACGGGCTTTGGCATAAGCGGTTTCAATACGCATGATGGTTGAAACCGCCGTTTTTGCTTTTGCTTCGGACTCGCCAAGTAAGCGAAAAACATTAAAAATATGTGATTCATAGGCGGCACGCACCTTTTTCATGCGGTCATCGTCTTTCAAATAATAATCACGGTCGGGCAAGTTGATGCCGCCTGCATAGATTTGAGGGACAAAAGCCGTGCTGTTTTTGGCATCTAAACCACCCCGAAAACCGAATAGTGAACCATTGCCTTCCGCATATTCATCAGTGATATAAGTTAATAGTTCAAGGTAGTTTTTCAGCTTATCAATGCGGTCGAGATAAGGCTTTAAAGGTGCCATGCCTGCTTTTTCGATAGCAGCAGAGTCCATACCTGCCGCATAAAAATCGCCGACTTTTTGTTGCATTGAGCCTTTTGCGTTGGGTTTTGAAGCGATATCTTCGCAAATAGCTTTTAAGGCTTTTTGATTAAACTCTTGAAGTTCATTGAAGCTACCCCAATGGGCTTCTGTTGCTGGAATCGGCGTGTTTTTGAGCCACGAGCCGTTGGCATATTCAAAAAAATCGTCTTGTGGACGGACGTTTAGATTGAAATTGGCGACATCAATAAATTTCATTTTACCAGCAGGTGTGATGATGTCCTTGCCGCTTGAAGTCATGCTACCCGTTGTTTTTTTTGCACAAGAAAGGGCAAAAAACGTTAGTGTCATTGCCAATAGGCATAAGTGCAGTTTTTTCATTGTTTATAAAAAGATTGATTTGATTAATGAATATTTTTAGTTTTTAAAAATCCAAGAAAGACAAATATAAGTCAAGCTGCTTGTTATTAATCCGCAATAAGGGCGTAATTTTTCTTTATTCGATGACTTCGACCAATTTACGGATGTAAACTAATTTTTTTCCTAAAGTGGAAGCGTTAATTTTAAGGTTAAGGTATTTAAAATACCCATTTTGAGGTTTGTATCTGCAAAATAACATTTTAAAGAACCATTTTATTTAACATCAATTTGAAACTTCATTTAGTCAAATGAGTAAAAAAGTTTACTTTTGCACCGCTTTTAAAGATTTTTTTTAAAAGCGAGACGTTATGTCTGTTGTTTTTACCCCCTCAGTCATGCTTTTAGTGAGCGCGTTTCGCGCCATCACGCTTTGCGTGACTTGATGGAGCGTTCGCACCATATTTCTTCAAATTTTGAGTGTCGCGTAACGGATTTTGATTTTTTGCACAATATATTGATAATCAATGCATATTTAAAGTTCAAAACTCGGAATCAAAACGTAATGCAATTAACATCGCCTTTTTAATTAAAAATAAATTAAACAAAAATCGCTGAACGATAATGAAAAAAGTGTTGCTCTCCTTTGCCGCTACTTGCTTTCTTTTTGCGGCTCAATCCCTTGGACAATCTGATCCTGTTCTTTTTACTGTTGATGGCAAACCTGTCAATGTTTCAGAGTTCAATTACATTTACACAAAAACAAATGGTACGAAAGCAGATTTCAGCAAAGCTTCTGTGATGGAGTATCTGGACCTTTATACGCGCTTCAAAATGAAGGTTGCGCGAGCAAAAGAAATGCAACTTGATACGATTCCGAGCTTGATAGAAGAATTGGCAGGTTACCGCCGACAATTGGCAGATAGCTATTTGACTGACCGAGAAGTGAGCGACAAATTGGGGAAAGAAGTCTATGACCGTATGTTAAAAGACATCAATGTCAGCCATATATTAATCAAAATTGAGAAAAATGATACGCTGAATGCTTACAAAAGCATCCAAGAAGTGAAATCAAGGTTATCAAAAGGTGAGAAATTTGAAGATGTTGCTAAAGCAATGTCTCAAGATGAAACGTCAAAAGACAATGGGGGACTTATTGGCTATTTGACGGCTATGTTGCCAGAAGGTTTTTATGGTTTTGAAACGGCTATTTACACCACCCCTGTTGGTAAAACGAGTCATATTGTGCGCTCGCCTATGGGTTATCACATTATAAAGGTGAATGCGGAACGCCCTGCTCGTGGTGAAATAGAAGTCGCGCACATCCTTATCAGAACTAAAAGAGACGGACTTGAACAACCGGACGCTAAAGAACGGCTTGAGAAAATATATTCAGAGTTAAAAGGCGGAAAAGCCTTTGAAGATTTGGCTACCCGTTATACTGAAGATCAAAATTCTCAATCGAAGGCAGGTTATCTTGGTTTTTTCGGTATTGGTCGTTATGAAGTAGGTTTTGAGGATGCTGCTTTTGCATTAGCTAAAGATGGGGATTACACCCAGCCTTACCAGTCAAGTTTGGGTTGGCACATCATTCGGCGCATCTCAAAAAAAGATATTGAACCTTATGATGTAATCAAAAGTCGACTAAAAGCTCGTATTCAACGCGATGTCCGATATGAATTAGCGCGAGAAGCGATGGTTGAACGCATCAAAAAAGAAGCAAAATTTACTGAGGGGGTCGCTATACGCGACAAATTTATCGGAACGCTCGATTCATCATTTTTAACTTATGCTTATCGGATACCCGACAACGCGTCTTCTGAAAAACTATTGAGTTTTAACGGTGCAACCACGACAGTAGCTGATTGGGCAAATTGGTTGGGTGAAAGTGCGAACAAACGCATCAATTACTCGATGCAGTATAATAATAACGTGTCGGAAGTGGCGAAAAAGCTTTACAGCGAGTTTGTGATTGAGAAAGCTTTGGTTTATGAAGAAACACAGCTTGATAAAAAATACCCTGATTTCAAAAATTTGATGCGTGAATATGAGGAGGGTATATTGTTATTCGAAGCTATTAAGCAAAATGTGTGGGATAAAGCGTCGCAAGATACAGTGGGGCTTGAAAAGTTTTTTGAACAAAACAAAAGCCGCTACAATTGGGAGGAACGGGCTTCATTGATTTATTACACAATCAGTGATTCAGCAAAAGCGGATTCTTTGAAAATTAGAAAATATGCGGCTAAGAATACGCCACAAGAGGTTTTGAAAAAATTTAACAAAAAAGGTAATGCTGTGTCCTACAAAGAAGAAACGTTGGAACGTGGCAAAGGTAAAGAATTAGACCCCTCAGTATGGAAGGCTGGAAAAGTCATTGCGAAGGATAAAGACCCGTTGAATTTTATAAAAGTTGAAAAAATTATCCCTAAAACACCTAAAGCTTTGAAAGATGCACGGGGCTATGTTGTAGCAGATTATCAAGAGTTTTTGGAAAGCCAATGGATGAATGAGTTATCAGCGAAATATAAAGTCGTGGTTAATAAAGATGTTTTAAGTTTAATCATTAAGTAATGTATAATGGATAGTTGATAATGCAAAATGGATAATGCAAAACATTTAACGCGATGTTTTGCATTATCCATTTTGCATTATCAACACTATCCATTATCAACTATCCATTATTAAAATTATGTTTGCACATAAAAATACCCTTTTTTTTGTATTCATTCTACTTGTCACGGTGGCGTGTCAAAAAAATA
Source organism: Saprospiraceae bacterium (assembly GCA_043744455.1). GTDB lineage: Bacteria > Bacteroidota > Bacteroidia > Chitinophagales > Saprospiraceae > JAAFJT01. The sequence continues at coordinate 4,499 of JAYTUQ010000048.1, forward strand.
CGAATTCCGCAGGCAGCAATCGCATATTGGCATCTGTTTACAATAGGTCGTTGTATTTGAGCGATATGGAAGGCATGTTTTCAGAAAATGCGACACATGAGGATAGTTTGCAAGTCATCAATGCCTTTTCTGACCGTTGGATTCGTGAGCAACTCGTTATGACGGAAGCTGAACGAAATATACCAAAAGACTTGAACCTTGACGAGCTCGTGAAAAAATATCGGGAGTCGCTAATTTTGAGTAATTATGAGGAACAATTGACCAATATTGGGTTAGATACGACGATTACAGACAATGAACTGCATACTTTCTACGAAAAAAACAAGGAGCAATATCAACTTGAAACACCCATAGTGCGGTGCTATTTTTTGAAAATTCCTAAACCTGCACCTCAATCAGACAGTTTGTCGAAGTGGTGGAATTCACCTAAGTCTAGAGACAACCTCACTAAACTGAAAAACTATGCAAAAATCCATGCAAAGGCGTACATTTTAGAGGATTCGGTTTGGACGCGCTTGGATAAAATAGCAGAAATGTTACCGAAAGGGACCATTTCAACCGACAATATGTCGCGTGACAAAGAATTGACGATGAAAGACAATGATTTTCAGTACTATTTTAGAGCTTTGGGTGTGATGAACAAGCAAGAAATTGCACCTTTGTCGTTTATCCGAGAACAAGCATCGAAATACATCGTTCTTCAGCGTAAAATTCAGCTCTTAGAAAAGAAAAAACAAGAGATGTACGATACAGAATTGCGAAAAAATAATGTCAAATTTTATAGTTATTAAGATAATGATGAAAAAAATAGTTTTGTTTTTAAGCCTCGTTTTGAGTTTATCAAAAATGATGGCACAACAGAAAGAATTGGTTGACAAAGTAGTTGCTAAAGTCGGCGACGAATATGTTTTGTTATCCGAGGTAGAAGAACAGTTTTCTTATGCCAAAGACCAGCGTAAGGATTTGCCAGATAACTACCGCTGCCTTATCTTAGACCAAATTTTGGTGACTAAGCTGCTTGTTGCTCAGGCGAAAATTGACTCTTTGTATCCCAAAGATGATGAGTTGGAGCAGCAACTGACAGCACGTTTTGAGAAAATTCTCGATTATATGGGTGGTAATGAACAACAATTCATCGATTACTACGGACAAACGCCTGGTGTCATGAAGGAGTCTATGCGCGATGATATGCGCGACCAAATCATGGGCGACAAAATGAAAGCGAAAGTATTGGCTGATGTCGCAGTAACACCTTCTGAAGTACGCGAGTTTTTTCAAAACATCCCGAAAGACAGTTTGCCTTATTTCAATCAAGAGGTGGAAATCTCTGAAATCACGTATAAGGCAAAACCCAATGATGTTGAGAAAAAATTAGCTAAAGATAAATTAACAGATATTCGTGAGCAAATAAAAAGCGGCAAAATGCCTTTTGAAGAATTGGCTAAAAAATTCTCGCAAGACCCTTCTGGACGCGAAGGCGGTGATTTGGGTTGGGCTAAACGCGGTAAATTTGTACCAGAATTTGAAGCAGCAGCTTATAAACTGGAGCCAAGCGAGTTGTCTGAAGTCATTGAGTCTGAATTTGGTTTCCATATTATTCAACTCCTTGAAAGGCGTGGCAATACCATTCATACACGCCATATTTTAATAAAACCAGAAGTAACTGAGGATGACTATCAGTTGGCGCGGCATACATTAGATTCAGTAAGAACCCTTTTGGTGAAGGATTCAATGCCTTTTTCTTATGCTGTAAAAACCTATGGGGATAAAAACGCGCAAAGTTATCATAACGACGGGCGTATGACAAACCCTTCATCTGGCAATAATATTTTTGAAACACGTGACCTCGATCCAGATACTTACTTTGCCGTTGATACTATGAAAGTTAAAAGTATTAGCCAACCGATTGAAGTAGCATTACCAACAGGTGAAAAATACTACCGCATTGTCAAATTGAATTCTAAAACAGTACCACATAAAGCCAATTTATTGCAAGACTATAATAAAATACAAACGGCAACAGTAGAGCAAAAGAAAAGTCAATCTCTGGTGAAATGGATAGAACGCCGCGCACAAACCACATTTGTTTACATCGACCCTATGTTCATCAAGTGCCCAAATTTAGATAAATGGTTGAAAAAAGCCAATCCTTAGTTTTTAAGTGGATAATGTATAGTGGATAATGGAAAATGAATAATAAAGGGCAAAACGTAAATTAAACGTTTTGCCCTTTGTTATTATCCACTATTCACTAACCACTATTCTTTAAAATTACTTTTATTGGTCACCTACATCATAGTCTGTTAAAGGAATCGTAGATGGCTGTAAAGTCATTTGCACGGCATGATGGTCTTCAAAAACATGCCCATTTTCATAACCAACGGAAACAAAAACACTCAATGCCTGATTGGCAGGACCTTTAAAAGTACCCTTGACGGGACTACAATCATTAAAATGCCGACCGACGGCTAAGACAACATGTTGATCACTTACCCAAGTATTATTTGTAGGATCAATACCGACCCAACCCGTTGATGGCAGATATACTTCAACCCAAGCATGGGTTGCACCTGCACCCCGAACGCCGTCTTGGTTTGGGCAAATATAACCACTCACATAACGTGACGGAATCGAAATCGAGCGCAACATTTCAAGCAAAACATGGGCAAAGTCTTGGCAAACGCCTGATTTATGTTCAAGAATTTCATCCACAGTCGTTTCGATGGTCGTAATACCTTTTTTGTATTCAAATGTTTCAAAAATATACTCAGAGCAACGTTGGATAAACATGGCAGGTGTATCGCGGCTATGTCGCAAGTCATGCACCATGGCACTCAATTCCATTTTAGCATGTATGGACTCTGGTGTTGCGAGGTCAAGCGTCTTCATATCACCCGCAACAGCCCCCCTCAGTATGTCCCAGTCTAAAAACTTTGACAATGCAACAGGACTGATGGTATTGGCTGATTTGACATTTACAATCAATTTGCTGTCAATGATTAATTCTTTATGCGCTTCATTCACGACGAACCAACCCACCGTATTGCCCCAGTAATCAGCGAACAGATTTACTGAGGGGTCCCCAGTAATCACTAATTTTTGGTTTTGTAACTCTTGTCCCGGCTGTGCATATGGAAAAATTTTTATTTGATTCGTACTTTCACGAACCGGTCGGTCGTAAGTGTATTTTGTGATATGATGTATGGTAAATAAAGGCATAATTTTAAGTTATCCGAAGTAAGCAGTAGGAAGATTTTAACAGGTAGTTTTCGATTTTATGCGAACATCAACACATCAGTTGTATGCAAAGTAACTACGACTCAATGCACTACTAAAACCATAAAGGTCTTTCCTTATCTCACTTAAGAAATCATGTAATCCTTTTTCAGTGATGCTTTCATCATCCGCATATTCCACCATAGAACGCAAACGACCAATGAGTCTTTGCAATTTGGGCGTCGCTTCTATGTTCTCAGCAGACATACCTCGAATAGTGCGATCCAGACGAATCAAGCAATAGAGGACAGAGCGCGGAAATTGCTTGTTCAGAAGGGTCATGTTAACCACATTTTCACCATTTAGTCCCGTCCAATACGATTTTGTATAAAGTTCATATCCACTTAACGACAACAATAAATTTCGATAATAGGGTATTTCCTCTGAATCACCCATATTATAGCGTTTATCGTTGAATTTTACGTCCAAAATGTCTACAGTTTGCATTCCCCGCTCAATGAATTTTCCCAAGTTCATATAGTTCCAGCCTTGTCCTCGAGGCATCGTCACTTCTATAACACCGTAATAAAGTAAACAACGGTCTATCAGTTTACTTAATATCGCTACCTGTTCGTCGTTTTCGATGGCTTTTTCAATAGCAGAACTGTTTACATAATGATAAAATTCGTTCATACACTCCCAAGCCTCTTTCGTAATATGGTCTTGCATACCTCTTGCATTCTCACGCGCCCGCCCGATGATATTTCTTATTGAGTTGTGATTATCCCGATTCGTTATCATATACAGGAGTACATCATCTGAGCTATTACTGAACGCCGCTATTTGTTCGTCGGGCATATTGGCAAATACCTTTAAAACAGGTCGCCAACTAAATGCCTCTTCGCCTATTTGGTCAAGTGATGTAATAAAATTTATTTTTAGCATTCGTAAAATGCCATCAGTACGCTCAACATAGCGCGTCATCCAAAATAATGAATCAGCAATTCGACTTAACATATAATATCCTTGTTTTTATTGGAAAAATGACCCCCTCAGTATAATGAAGAATTTTTTAACGGAATTATGTGCCTAATTATTTTAATCTTCTAATACCCACGTATCTTTTGAACCACCGCCTTGCGATGAATTAACAATCAACGAACCCTCGCGCATTGCGACACGCGTTAAACCGCCCGCCACTACTTCAATACCATTTGGACCACACAGTGCATACGGACGTAAATCAACATGGCGCGGTTGCAAACTTTCACCGAACAAACATGGCACAGTCGAAAGTTTTATAATGGGTTGCGCAATAAATGAGCGCGGATTTTCTAAAATGGCTTTTTTAGTATCTTCCAACTCTTGCTCGGTTGCTTTATCGCCCATCACCATACCATAGCCACCCGATTCGTTGGTACGTTTGATGACCATTTGATCCATATTTTTGAAAACATAATTGAGGTGGTCAGCCACTTGCATACGGTAGGTCGGTACGTTTTTCAAAAGTGGCTCTTCATTCAAATAATATTTTATCATATCTGGCACATAAACGCAAATCGCTTTATCGTCTGCAACGCCATTTCCCACCGCATTAACGATGGTAACAGTGCCTTTTCGATACGCTGACATCAAACCTGGTACGCCCAATAAACTATCGCTTCTAAATACCAACGGATCCAAGAAATCATCATCCACACGTCTATAAATGACATCGACTTGTCGCAGTCCACGAGTCGTTTTCATAAAAACCTTATGATCCTTCACGACCAAATCGCGCCCTTCGACCAATTCAATACCCATAGCACGCGCTAAAAACGTATGTTCATAGTAAGCTGAATTGTAAATACCAGGTGTTAGAAGGACAATATTTGGATTGCCCACTGCACGCGGTGCTAACAATTTGAGGTTTTTGAGCAAAATCATAGGGTAATCGGCAACACGCCGAATGCGGTTTTCAACAAATAAATCAGGAAAAAGTCGTTTGGTCACTTCACGATTTTCCAACATGTAGCTGACACCAGACGGTGTCCGCAGATTGTCTTCTAAAACATAATAAGTGCCATCCGAATCTCTAATCAAGTCGATACCTGCAATGTGTACATATATATCATGAGGCACATCAATTTTATCCACTTCACGGGTATAATGCGGACAACTGACAATCAAATCGGCAGGAATGATACCGTCTTTTATGATATGTTGGTCGTGATAGATGTCGTGCAAAAACTTATTCAAGGCTTTAAGACGTTGCTTAATGCCTTCCTCTATATGTTTCCACTCGCTTGCTTGAATGATACGGGGTATGATATCAAAAGGAAAGATGCGCTCAATACCTTCATTTTCAAAATAAACGGTAAACGTAATACCTTGATTCATAAACAGTTCCCTTGCCAATTCTTCTTTACGGGTCAATGCCGTCAATGGTAATTGACTTAGAGCTTTTACGACGCCCTCATAATGTTGTCTGCATGCCCCCTCAGTATTTGTTGCCATTTCGTCCCAAAAAGTAGGGCGTGGCTGATAGGTGTCAAAAAGTTGGTTGCTCTTATTCGTCATATTTAATACTTAGTTTAAAAGCAAAAATAAGTTGCTTTTCTGTATTTGGTGAATGTCAAGGTTTCTATCGAGGAATCAAAATGAAAATACAGATTAAATATTATTATACAAATAAAAAACGCCAATAGACGACATTTACAGAATAATCAAAGTTCACTTTTGTTATCATTTCAAATCAGCACTCCCAAACAGGACAGAGAAAGCCTTACACCAAATCAGCACTTTGCGCTTTTTTTCGGTATCCACACTATTGTCCACAGTTAGTTGATAACTGCCGTTGATAACTTTATTGGTGATTTCAGTATAGTTATTGGCACTCAAATCCTCTGAAAGATACACCCTTAAATCAGGTCCCGAATCCGTTTTGAAGTTATCAAAAACAAGGTATTTCTTCCCAGCCGCATCTTTTGCTAATTTCACCGTACCCGTCGTCGCATGGGCAGAAGCCGTAAATGTGCCTTGATAAAGGGTCGTTAAATTGTTGGTAATCACCGTTGAAGGCGCGTTTGTTACTTCTTTTTTACAAGAAAATGTCCCTAAACTGACAAGAATAAACGTTGCGAAAAAGCCTAATTTTTTCATTTTTTTACTATTTTAATTGTTAACTTGACTTTGTTAAATTAGGAATAAAACTACTATGGTTTAAAAATTGTTGAATAAAGAATGAGACAGAAAAAAACTATTGGGGTCTAAGTTTAAA
>JAYTUQ010000049.1:0-10962 GCA_043744455.1 Saprospiraceae bacterium
GTATGTCGGTTTGCTTTGCATCTTTTTTCATCAACTAAATGTATGCAACCTTCATACTCTTTTTTCATATTATAACTTTTTACTGTACAGTAGTTTAACTTTGCCTCGATTACTTAATGATAAATATGCTATCGCATTTTGAAATTCTTTTTCCTCGAAATTATTGACATATTTATTAACTTCATCTTTTAGTTGAATAAGTGGAAATGAAGCAAATGGCGTTGATTGAAGGAATCCAATATGGATAAGCCCTTCTATAAATTCGCAAATACGAGAAAAAGAAATACCATAATCAACTATAAAGGCTTTGTCTAAATTTTCAGGCACATCTTTACCTCTAATGTTTTCATTTTGTGGAAAAACCTGATTAAAAGTGCGAATAATATCTGTTACATCTTCTTGGGTTTTTGAATCATAATAAGGGTCAAAAACTTCTTTGATTTGAGCTTTTTCTGTACCTATTCTTCCAGATGGTAGTACACTCATTTTAATATCAAATAAATCAAAGTGAATTTGGTCGCTTATAGAACCCCAAGAGATAATTTGATCCATAATTGCAACCAATTCGTCAATCGCAGTTATTGAGATAGTTTTTGTTCCATTACTTGGTTCTGCCGCAATATGCTCTATTAGACATCTTAATACAATAGTTGTCCTATTTACATCGCCTAAATCTTCTCTCAAATCTATTTGATGTTGTTCAATTGATACAAAACAAGCTATGCGTGTAGGTGTATGTACCCTTAGTTCTTCTCTTTTTCTTATAAGGCTTTCATTAAAAGTTATTAATTTTTTCAATAATTCCGTTGAATCATATTGACTTATTTTACTTTTTAACGTAGGAAATAGGACTTTTTGTACAATATTAAATGCCAAGTCATTTTTTCCTTTTTTGTCTGTAATATCACCTACAGGTGGGCAAAGAGTTCCAAGTGCGGGAACAATTGTATTTAGCACTATACTGGTATCATATTCTTGAACATATCTATGTCCTTGAAGATTTCTTGGGTCTAACAACAAATTGTCACTTGTATCCAAGATAAAAACCTTTTTTTTCATTCCAAATGGAACATTATTCTCAATAATTTGAGAAATTCTTTCCTCTGAAATTATGGGTTGCTTATTTTTTTCAAGCAATTTATTAATAGCAATAAGCAAATTTCTTACTAAAACTCTTTCTCCTTCGTTATCTGAACCATATAGATAAGCATTGATTTCGCTTGGAATTAATACAGTACAAGTAGAATCTGTAGCTTCAATCTGAAATTTGGAAGCAAAATTTGGGTCGCGTATAAAATTTCTTTCGATTGTTTCAAATTTCTCTATGGGAATTAAATCAAATGATATAGTTAGTGGTTTTTCGACTAATTTTAAATCATTTTTTATATTGTGTTGGATTTGCCAAAGCCAATATGCAATAGCATCATTAAATTCCCAATACATATGACGGATTTCTCCTTTTAAGGCTTCTAAATTTGGTTTTGGAGTTACCCAAACGGGCTGGTAAAATCCTTCAACTAAAAATTCGAGTTTGGAACTAAGAAGCCCCATTAATTCAATGTAAATGGGACCATATTTATCTTTTCTTTCTACCGGTATATTAGCAAATCTATCATTAATATTTTTTAGAGCCGAATGTTTATCTGTTTTAAGCTTTGCTTTCCTTATAAGTTCCTCTGCATAACCTGGCTGAACGTGAAGCATCTCGTAGTTTGACTCATCTGATAAGTAAAATGAATCTTGGTGGTCTTTATAGATTTTGTATTGGTCTAAAAAAGAAAAACTCATCATTGAAAAATTAGGTAATTGTTCTTGTTTAGCAATAGCAAATTTCCAAAAATCAATTGCTTTTGTCTCGCTTAAATTCCATAAAATATCTAACTCAAATATCGGGATAACAATTGTATTTAAGTTTTCAAGTACTGCTATTGGGTAGTAAAAATCTCTACCAATGGGAGAAAGAATAATGAAATCTAATATTTCAAAGCTTGTAAATTGAGGTTTCGATAATAATTGTGTTATGGCTTCTTTTTTATGATTTTCTAAAGACTCTGATTTACCTGAAACAAAATATTTGCTTTCTTCTTTAAATTTATAGCTAACTCCTTTATCATTAATGAATTGTACGTAAGCAATCTTATCATCGTCAAATTGATAGAAACCCTCTCTTTCATGCAATTTTATTTCAATATTAATTTTCTTGAAATTCATTTGCCCCAATTGAAATTGTAGATTATTCCACAATAAGTTATGATAGGCTTCATTAACTTCTTTCATACACCCACGTCTTTCTGCTTCTGCCCATATATAATCTGTAAGTGCAAAACTTAAAGTTGCTGGAGAAATGACTATCAACTTATCTTGAATTTTTAAAACTGGCTTAAATAATAAAGGGCTTTCCTCAATATGTGGTAAACTCAAATCTTGGGAATCTAAGTCAATCAAAAAAATATTTATTACCGCTTTTGCTATTGAATTCTCCAAACATATTTGATCAATTTCTGATTCAGAAAAGGTTACAGCTACTTTTAGTTGATTTAATATATCTTCATTTGGCACAACTATATGAGTATCCTCGGCAGCTCCTTTTTGGTATCTACTATATCCAAGTCTTTGAGCAATGGCATTTGATAGAGCCAATATAAAGGAAACAGAATGCCTACAATTTATTACAAATTGTTTAGGTATTCCAGAGTCTGGCCAATGAAAAACTGCTGAAAGTAAGTTAGTTAAAATAAAACTACCATTCTCAGTAATACCTGGAAATATAAGGTAATCACCTCCATAAAAGGTGATTAAATCTGTAAATAGATTTACAGGAGGGTCTTCTAAATAATGTAAAGGATATTCTCTACCTAAAAACTTCTTGAGACACTTTGAAGATACATATTCATTTTTTTTGTTAAAATTCTGTAACGAAGCCAAAGAAAGTTCTTCCATTCTTACATACTTTCCATGATTTTCTGGAAGTAATGAAAGTCCAGCAAAAGATTGAATCAAATCAATTGAATTATATTTTTTAAAAAAATCAAAACTATCTGACTTCTTTTCACAAAAGTCTTTGCGTTTCTTAACACAACATTTATTTTTTTTTGTACCATGACAAAGTCGTATGTACTTCCTACGTTTTTTCATATTCATATTTTATAATGTAATTGAATATAGGCTTTGCTATATCCTAATTAGGGGTAAAATCTATATTTTATATTAATGCCTTAAAATTGAAAGAATATCCTCACAAGAAGTAAATCAGAAAGGAAAACCATTTTTGCGTTCAAAATGTATGTTCGGAATTATTACGGCAAAGTTAGTTTTATGTTTTGAGTTAGAAAATCAATTAACATTTTATTCGCATATAAAAATTGACCCCCTCAGTAAAAAACTCAAAAAGCCTTAAAACCGTCCAGTTTTCAAGGCTTTTTGTGTAAAAACAAGCGGCTTATTTCCTGTTCTTCTTCTCTTTCAATCCCTTCGCCGAACTTTCCACAAGCCTAACAAAGTATGTTTACCAAAAAATTTCCCGTTTTACATAAAAAACAGTGTCAATAAAGTAAAGGATTTCGTGTGCAGTCAATACATTTTCATCATGTAAGTCTTCTAAGATAATACCTAATTCGGGGTGGAAGTAGTCATTGTTGCGCGTATTGTTGAAACCGTTGGCTTGCATGAACTCTTTTACGTGGTTCAAATCAGTCGCTTGTGTAGATTCGATATAGTTTTGTTCTACTAATGCGTATAATGTATCCTTATCAGGCTTGTAAAATCCGACTAAATTGTAGGCTGTATCGGGGAAAAAATAATTATTGAGGAGCAGATTGTTGAAATAATCTATCTAAGAGGCGTAATAGATAGCATCGTTTAGTTTTAACACTTGACGAGCATTTTTTATATAAACACGCTGTTCAGCACCTGCGGAGATAAACAAACCGAAATTGATATCACAACTCCAAAGATTGTGGGCATTGATATAGTCAATTAGCTTCTTTGTTTCTTCACTTTTGCTTGGCTCATTTTCTTTAGTTTTTTCACTTGTTCTAAGGCTTTCTCGTAAGTGACGGGTGATTGCTTGGATAGATTCTCCATAGCTAACTTCGCTCTTTCCTGAAAGGACATTTTGTAATTCATTTTTTATTGTATTTATATTCATAATTCAATATTGAGCCATAAAAGTAGGTAATTTTTCCAAAAGGTATTGATTTTACAGTGATTGATAATTTTTACTCAGTTTTCTAATTATAAGGAGTACCCCTCAGTAAAAAAGCCCAAAAAGCCTCAAAAACGTCCAGTTTTCAAGGCTTTTTGTGTAAAAACAAGCGGCTTATTGCCTATTCTTCCCTTTCAAAGCCTTCGCCGAACTTTCCACGAGTTTGACAAAGTGTATGTCCACTTGCGAGGGGTCATTTTTAGCTTGTTCTTTAAATTTTTCGTATTCGTCCTGCGCTTTTAAGTCAAATATTCAGAAGGCAATTTCCCAAACCGTTCTTTAAAATGCTGTGAAAAGTTTTGGACTTGACGGATACCAACGGCGGCGGCGGCAGCTTTTACACTGCTCACGGTGCGTTGTTCGAGCAAAAGTCGGGCATGATTGAAGCGTATTTCTTGCAGATATTCGATAGGTGTCAAGCCTGTGAGTTGTCGCACACGGCGGTAAAATTGCGAACGGCTGATGTACAGCAAATCCGCTATGCGGTCGGTTGATAAGTTGTAATCGCCGATGTTTTCGCGCAGCACATTTTCTAAGTCAGCGAGCCATTTTTGGTCGTCTATACTTATCGCAGATCCCGATTCTTTCGGGAGGGGGGGTAAAAGAATGTCGGCTGAGGTTGCTTCGTTCCTCGCAATAAAATTTTGGCTGTCGGTTAGATTCAGAGAGTTTTGGACGTTTTCCGAACTTGCTGTGTTTGTTTCTACCAACCCTTCTTGCCGTATTTGTTGCCGCACTTTGGCGTTCTTCAAAAGGTTTTCTATCCTTGCTAAAAGTTCTTCTTCTTCAAAAGGTTTTATCAAATAATCATCTACGCCGATGCGTAAGGCTTTGAGTTTGTCTTGCATTTCTGCCCTTGCGGTAAGCATGACGACGGGGATACCGTAAAAAGCCGCCTCGGATTTGAGGGCGGTCAATAATTGAAAACCGTCCATTATCGGCATCATCACGTCCGATAAGATTAAATCAGGCAATTTATTTAATGATGAATGATGCGTGATGAATGATGAATCACTTGGCGACTGCTTATCATTCCTTCCTAATTCCCCTTTCAACATTTCCAAAGCGATGCTGCCATTTTCCGCTTTAAATACCCTGTAATGCGGTTCTAAAATCAAGGATAAGTAATCGCGCAAACTTTGATTATCTTCTACAATTAAAACCGTTGCCTTTGAACTATTTGACGCACTCATGTCCGTCAACTTCGATAAATAATCCACCCCCTCAGTAAAAATGGGTTCTTGCAGCATTTCTTCCGCTTCAAACGTTTCGATACTGCCCAAGACTTCTTTTTTAGGTAATTCAAAAACAAACGTACTGCCCTCGCCTAAAGTGCTTTCGACAGTTAATGTGCCGCCAAACAACCGCGCCAATTCCATTGACAGCGACAAACCGATGCCTGTACCGCCTTCCGTAGCCGCATTAGGTTGGTTGCTTTGATAAAAACGGTTGAAGATATGGGGCAAATCATCGGGGTGAATACCGCGTCCTGTATCGGCAACAACGATTATCAAAAAATTGTGTTCATCTTTTACCGTTACCGTCACCGTTCCTTTGGTTTTTGTGAATTTGCAAGCATTAGACAAGAGATTATTGAGTATTTTCTCAAACTTATCGGTGTCCAACATCAATTGCAAATATCTATCGGCTTGATAATGGAATGTAAAATGAATTTGATTGGCTTCTGCCGACGATTCAAAGCCTGCAATGATGCGGCGAATCAGATTATACATGACCGTTTTCTCTTCATGCAGGGTCAATTTACCTGCTTCGAGCTTGTTTAAATCCAATATTTCATTCACCAACTTCAACAAACCCTGTGTGTTTTGCTTGACAAGTCCTGCCAAAGTAAAGTTTTTATTGTCGAGCGTGCCACTTTTCATCATTGTACTGAGGGGGGCAAGCATGAGCGTCAAAGGTGTCCGCAATTCGTGGGAGACATTGGCAAAGAAGCGCGTTTTAGCCGCATCCAAGTCCCGCAACGCCGCCGATTGTTGATTGATGATGTGGTTTTGGACTTCGAGTTTGGTTTTGCTTTTTCTTTCTCGATAGTAAACCAAGCCCAAAAAGCCCAATAATAGACCCGCTACAGCTATAAAAGCGATATAAATATTCTGCTTTGCTTTTTGTTGGACAAGTTCTTTTTCTTTCTCTTCAGTATTTAATTTTAATTGAAATTCTTTTATGCCTTTATCATATTGTTCTTTCTTTTGTTTAATCACTTCATCGGTATATTGTTTTTGGTAAACAAAGGCTTGGTTGAAATCTCCTTTTTTTTCATATAATTTGGTGAGACAACCCAATGTTGAAATAAGAGCATCTTGATTATTTTTTACTTTGGCAATGTCTTTTGATTTCATATAATACTCAATTGCTTTATCATAATCGTTTTGTTCTTCAGCAATTGAGCCTAACAAAAACAAACTGTATTGATAATTGTCAGATTTGGTGAGGCGGTAAGTTTCGAGTATCTTCAAGGCATTGCGAATATGCTCTTTTGCTTCATCGTATCTCTTCACTTTCATGGCTGCACTGCCATAAATCATGTCGTACCAAGCATCTCTATTTGGGTCATTCAAGTGAGGTAGTAACGTTTTTATTTTTTTTAGATAAACGAAACTTGAATCAAACTGTTCTTTTTCAAAAAAGTAAAAAGTGGACAAACCATAAAGGTTTATTATATCTTCTTCTACCTCGGGGTCATTGAGCGATAAATAGATTTGAAGACTTTTTTGAATTTTTTGAAACCGCTCTTCTCGTTGTTCCTCTAAATCAAAATTATAGTAAAAAGATACGGCATTCTGCAATAGTTTCGCTTGAACTTTAGGGTTTTTGTCATCTTGATTGAGCGCGTAAGCCTGTTGAAACAACGCCATTGCTTTTGTTCTTTCACCATCTCTCACCATTACGATAGCCCAAAAACTAAGTATATCGTATTGCAATTTTTTGTCGCGTTGTGCTGATGGTATTTTCTCCCAATGGGCATACGATTTTGCAATTAAATCTTCTGCTTTAGGGAATTGTTTATAAAATTGAGCAGCGTTGTAATAAGCAATCGCTAAAGCTTGATGCGGTTCAGGCTTGATAGATTCGACAACAATAATGGCTTTATCAGTATAATATTGAGTACTATCCACATTAAATTGCGGAGCTTTTTCAAACCAATGCGCTAAATCCTGATAATCATTGCTCAAAAAAGCAGCACTTTGAGCGGTGGGCGATTTATGGAATTGACTTTCAGAAAGTTGCGTATTAGGTCGTTGTGCTTTTAATACGCCCGAGGACATAAATGAAGCCGCAACTACAATCAGGGCGTAGTAAATGGACCTAAATGATAGGGTATAAGGGTTGTATTGTAGCATTCTTACCCCGTTGGTGTCGGTCTTCCCAAAGCACACCTCTTCAAACAACGCACCGCGTCGCTTTTGTAGGTCTCCAGACCGACCACACGCACTTTTGATTAATAGCACCATCTTTTTGATTTTAGTAGAAACATTAATAATATCCCGTCGGTTTTGTTGGTGTAATCGGGCACTTTTTCGATGCTTTTTAAGATTTGATTGGCGGTGAATTCCTTGAAATTACGTAACACATTGCTCAATTCGCAGCCTGCGAAACCGCCATAGATTTTGACAATGGGCAACATCAGTTATTAATTTATTTTTTATCTTTACTTAATTTCAATTCTTTTATCTTTCTGCGCGCTTCTCCAAATCTGCCCGTTTCAAAGTAATCAATTGCCCAATCGGTTGACCATTTCGGTAGCTTTGTACCCGCAAAGTAATAGGCCCATCAGGCAATTCAACGGGCTGCGTGTATTTTGTTGTGAACTTGTTAGGCATCGCATCGTCGATGGTATAATAAATGTCCATACCTTTTATTTCAGTATCCAATATCAAAGTCAGTTTGCCTTTTTTCAGACTTGTTTTGACGATGGCATCATAGACCGCACGGCTGTAATTAATTCCTGCTATGTCAGAACGGTCAAAATGTGTTTCCATACGTTTGGCGAAATCGTCCCAATTTTTTGAAGCCTTTGGCGACCAATACACCTCCGACAATGCCCAGGCACGCGGGTAGGTCATGTATTGTGCATAACTAAATGTCGGCAATTGTTCTGACCACAAATTGCCTTGTCCGCCTAAAATGTATTTGGCATCGACGCCATCAGGTACAGGCTCAAAACTATAACTTTTGCTAACACGCAAACCCGCATAAATAGGCGGATCAACCGTCATTTCGCCTTGATTGTAGTCCAAATACGCAAAAGTAGTCGGCGTCATAACCACATTATGACCATCTTTTGCCGCTTCAATACCCCCTTTGACACCGCGCCAACTCATAACAGCAGCAGTTGGTGAAATGCCCCCTTCTAAAATTTCGTCCCAACCGATGAGTTTTTTACCTTTCGCTTGTAATATTTTCTCAACGCGACCCATGAAATACCCTTGTAAATCTTCAACATGACGAATATTTAGTTTTTTCATCAAAGCTTGACAGTTTTCATCTTGCGCCCAATAACCTTTGTAACATTCATCGCCGCCGACATGTATGTATGGATGTGGAAACAAAGCCGCCACTTCCGTAAAAACCTTATCTAAAAAGTCATATACTTTTTCATCAGATGGATTTAAAGCATTCTCTGTCAACATTTTAAACGTGCCGTTACCATACCATTCTGAAAATTTATGACCTGGACTGACCATCGTATTGGGGTCTTTTTTGCAACTCAATTCAGGATAAGCTGCAATAGCTGCCATGCTGTGGCCAGGCACATCTATTTCAGGTAAAATGGCTACGTTGCGGTCTTGTGCATAGGCAATAACTTCTTTAATGTCTTCATGTGTGTAAAAACCGCCAACGGTTGCCACTTCGCCTTTTTTTGGCGGTTCTCTATCGCCAAAATGCCCTGAACGGGGCACACGCCAAGCACCGACGGAAGTTAATTTAGGCAACGATTTAATTTCGATGCGCCAACCTTCGTCGTCTGTTAAGTGCCAATGCAGGGTGTTGTATTTGAGTTTTGCAATTTGGTCAATATAGGTTTTGACTTCTTCTTTTGTAAAAAAATTGCGGCTGACATCCAACATAATGCCGCGCCAGCCAAAACGCGGATAATCTGTTATTTTTACTGAGGGGATGCTCCAAATCGCTTTTGTGGCTTTTTTGCTTTCAATTTCCTTTGGCAACAACTGAATCAACGACTGCATCCCATAAAACAAACCGGCTGTTTGGTTTGCCGAAATGACAATCCCATTGGGCGTAACTTCAAGTATGTAGCCTTCTTTACCCAATTCAGCAGTAGGCGAAGCATTGATATTGAGTTGGATAATACCCGTTTTGCCCTGTTGTGCTTTGAGCGTAAATCCTGTTGGCACATTCAGTTTTTGCGTCAACATATCTGCCATCCTACGGCTTTCTGGCTGATTATAGCTTATAGTCGTGGCATTTGTTAAAAGAATAGAACCAGCTGATTGGACAATACTGACAGGTTGTGGAATTAATTGGATGGGATTGTTTTGAGCATTTAAGAAAGTCATAAACGACATAAATAAGAATAACAAGCATTTTTTCATTGAAAAGTAATTTTTATGATGTGGAAAGAAAGTGCCAAACTAAAGAATTTCTTTTCAAAAAAGGACTTTTTTGCGACAAATGGGTTTGATTTTTCGTGATTTAACCTTATTTTTATTTAAATCCCTTTCATTTTAGAACAAGTACGCCATAATGTGTTTTTATACTGAGGGGGTGGTTAATGATATACAAATAGCAAGGTCGGAACACACATTTATTGTACCTTTGCAATCCTTCAATTTTATAAAAATAATAAAAATAAAAAGCATGAGAAAGACAAATGATGAACCACTAGCAGATGTATTAAAACAAATGGTCAGAGCCTTCAAATTGGGCGACAACTTGAATAAAACCAAAATAGAAAGTCTGTGGGAAGAAAAAATGGGCAAAACCATCGCCACTTATACCCGCGAATTAAGGCTGCGCGATAAGGTTTTATACGTCACCATTGAGTCAGCATCCTTGCGTTCGGAATTACACTTCGGTCGTGAAAAAATACGTCTTATGCTCAATAACGAAATTGGGGAAGATTTTCTACAAGAAGTTATCATTAATTAATCATTTTATAAAAATCTCATTTTACGTCAAACGTTGCTTGACGAAATAAATAACAGAGGCATCTTACAAGTGAATTACAATCTGAATTACGCTCATTACTGCCATTGTCATTTTCAAATGGCAATCAAGCCAAACCAATAACCGCACCCTTGCGGATATTGCAACATCGACAACTGAAGAGACAACACATGCTGATACTGAGGGGGCGCATCCAGCGATAACGCCTTCGTCTAATGAAGCCGTTGAAGACGGTTATTTGTTGATTCAAAACCCTTTAGATGGTGAAGGTATGGTGCGTGTGATGGATGGTTATGGTCAAAAAGCAAAGTTTTTAGCTTGGACTAATCCCGGAGACAAATACCGCATCAGAGCGCAAAGCCCAACTAAAATGTACAAAACGTTTCTACAAAATGGCATAAAAGTGGCTATTGAAGATTATTACTACAAAATTAGCGATAAAGAACAATGGGTGTTCGGCTACTTTTCAACTAAACGCGCTTTATAACGCATAGTTGAAAATGGATAATGAAAATGAGGCTGTCTCAAAAGGGGCGAATAATTTTAAAAGGCGAAATTATGTTCGTTATTAAGCGTGTTTAGATTTAGGAAATTTTTAAAATTTCCTA
>JAYTUQ010000050.1:0-10933 GCA_043744455.1 Saprospiraceae bacterium
TGACTTGTATTTTTGTCAAAACAAAATCTTTTACTGTAAACAATACAACTGATGAGAACTTTTTTTACGTACATGTTGACCAATAAAAACAAGACTGTGCTTTATGTCGGCATGACAAATGACATTGCTCGACGCATCATGGAACATAAAAACCATGAGAATCCTAAAAGTTTTACGGCTCGTTACAACGTTAACCGCCTTGTGTGGATTGATGTTTTTTACACTGCTTGGGAAGCGATTGCCAAAGAGAAGCAAATCAAAGGCGGGTCGCGGGCAGCAAAGGAAAAACTCATCAATCAATACAATCCGAATTGGGATGACTTGTGGGAAAAATGGGCGACGATGTAGCGGTTTTCTGCTTTTCATTTGCTGCTCGCGACCCAACTTTGCCAGCGTACCTCCGTCAATAATAAAGCACAACCGTCATCCCCAGTAGAACTCGTCATTGCGAGCACACTCTCGTCATTGCGAGCACACTCTCGTCATTGCGAGCGGAGCGAAGCAATCTGTTTAATTTCCGCAGTGTTTTATTGTTTCGTTCAACAGCCTGGTTAAAAAGTGTGCGAACAGCCAAACAGATTGCTTCGCTCCGCTCGCAATGACGGTTGTGCTTTATTATTGACAGGGGTGATTTATAACTATGAGATACTTTCTGGACATTTCCTTCGGTTCGTTCCTTCAATAACGTGGTTCATTCAATACTTTACGCGGTTGTATTCTGCACTTAACACGGTTCGTTCCGTTCAAAACACGGTTTTGCTCTGTACATAACGCAGTTTGTTCTGTGCTCAACACGGTTTTGCTCTGTACATAACGCAGTTTGTTCTGTACTCAACACGGTTTCGTTCAGTGCATAACACAGTTCATTTCATTCAAAACACGGTTCGTTCTGTACGAAACACGGTTCGTTCTGTACAAAACATGGTTCGTTCCGTACAAAACGCGATTCGTTCCGTACTAAACACGGGTTCGTTCTGTACAAAACACGTTTCATTCTGTACAAAACACGATTCGTTCCGTGCTTTGTAAGATTTTAGAAGTGGAATGCAACGGCAATTATGGGCTTATCATCGACTTTTAATCAATGCCAATAAGTCATCAGCCGTGAGACGCGCGCTGACATCGGCACCCGTGAGTAGGGAGTCCGCTAAATCGCGTTTTTGTTCGTGGAGTTTCAAAATTTTCTCTTCAATCGTCCCCTCAGTCACAAGGCGATAGACGGTGACGGGCTTTTCTTGACCGATGCGGTGGGCGCGGTCGGTGGCTTGGTCTTCCACAGCAGGATTCCACCAAGGATCCATGTGGATGACGTAGTCTGCCGCGGTGAGGTTCAAACCGACCCCACCCGCTTTGAGACTGATGAGGAACAAATCGCCTTCGCCCCTTTGGAAGGCTTCGATGCGCTCTTGCCGTTTGTTAAGTGGCGTTGAGCCGTCGAGGTATTGATAGCTGATGTTCTTCTTCTTCAAGTAATTTTCAAGTATCGCCAAATGCCCGACGAATTGACTGAACACCAAAGCCTTATGTCCATTATCTAAAAGTTCTTCAACCGTTTCCCCGAAGAGGCGCAACTTCGCGCTGTCCACAAAGTCCGCGTTTTCGTCCACCAATCGCGGATGACAAGCGGCACGGCGCAAGCGCATGATTTCAGCCAATATCTGCAAATGTTTTTGTCCACCGCCGACCCCCTCAGTATCGCGCTCTAAACTTGCCAATGCTTTGCGGCGGAGCGCTTCATAGAAGGCGCGTTCTTCTGGTGACAGTTGGACAGTTAATGTAATTTCGGTTTTAGGTGGCAATTCTTTCAACACTTCATCTTTGCGGCGGCGCAACATAAACGGTTGCACCAAACGGCGGAGTTGGTCGCGGCGGTTTTCGTCTCGATATTTTTCAATAGGACCTGCAAACTTCTCTGCAAACTTTTCGCTGCTACCCAAAAGCCCTGGATTGATGAACTGAAAGAGGTTCCACAACTCGCCTAAGTGGTTTTCCAAAGGCGTACCTGTGGTCAAAATCTTAAAGTCGCCTTGCAACTGCATGGCAGTTTCAGACCTTTTGGTTGCTCGGTTCTTAATCGCTTGGGCTTCGTCTAAAATGATGGTGGTAAATATCTTTTGCGTAAAATGTTCTGCTTCACGCGTCAGCAGATCGTAGGTGGTGATGACAATATCCCTTGCCCCTGCTTGGTCAATCATCGCTTCTCTATCGCCTTCACCAAATAAAACAGCATTTAGGGTCGGCGTAAACTTGCCAATCTCTACCACCCAATTGCGACAGACAGATGCAGGTGCAACAACGAGCGTTGGACCTTTATCGGCGCGATCCAACACCAACGCTAAGGCTTGAACGGTTTTACCCAGACCCATATCGTCTGCCAAACATGCGCCCACGCCCCACATGGCAAGACGACTCAACCATTGAAAGCCCTCAATTTGGTATTCCCGAAGGGTCGCATTGAAGTTTTCAGGCACTTTAAACTTGGTTTTGAAGGCTTTTTGCAGTAATTCGAGGTTCTTTTTATATTTTTTATCAAAATCAAAGTTTTGAAGTCCATCCGTAAAAACAGACATGGCGGGCGCAGCCAATTTGTGCAACTGCATCGAGCCGTCTTTGTTGGGATTCATCAAACCATTAATTTCCTGCAACCGTTTTCTGAACTCATTTGTCAAAGCTAAGAACTTGCCCGGCGATAGTTCGATGAATTGACTTTTGGATTCACTCAATTGCAAAAGTTGTTGCATCGTCAAAACCATATTTTCGTCAATTCGCAATTCACCATTCACCTCAAACCAATCGTTTTTCTCTTTGACCTTCATCGAAAACTGGTCAAAACCTGCAATTTTCGTTATCCGAAATTTCTCACCTTTGGGCCATTCTAAAATTATCTTCTCATCTGCGACCAAAGGTTGGAGTTCTAACAAAAACTCAAGGCATTGCTCTGCGTCTTCCAATTGCCATGTGTTGTGTTCGGGTTTGATACCCCTCAGTATGTCGAGGGATTCAAGCAATTCTTCAGCATTTTTCTTCTCTTTTTTCAAATCCCGTTTCGTTTGCACCCTTTCACCGTTTATATCAGCAATAACCAAAGGTTCGCCCACACCTGGTTTAAAATATGGCGGGTTTTCAGCAAAAGGCTTTGCATAAAATTCAATATGAAAACCATCACCGACAGGGAGTAGATGCACACACGTCCGTAAATCAGGTTTCACTACAGGCAAGTTGTCGGTGGTTTCAAAAGCCGATTGTACCGTCACGAGGTTCGATAAACCTTCAATCGCTTTTTGCAGTCGCTCACGCCCTTTTGTGGGTACAAATAATTTGTTGCCATTCATTGCTCGTGCAATTTGGGCATGGCTTTCTGTAATCTTCAACAATTTATAACGCGTCGGCGATTCCTTGACGACAGACCAGCCTGCGCCATCAATTTTTTGAGAAAACGACAGTTCATAACCCTCTTTTACTTCTTTTGCCCTCAAAATAGGCTTATCTTCAATAAATTGCACGGCAACTTGTGGCGAACGATGAAGGAACAAAAGCGGATGCCCGACCAATTCAGGAATCGCTTTATCGGTATCAATGGCATATTCATTACCACCACTCCAACCATAATATTGTTTAATGCTGCGGCTTATGCGACGGTCTTGATCGGTCATTGAAGCCAATTCCGCATTCTTCAACCGATGCAAAGCGACATTGCGACCTGCCGACCAACCTGATTTACCAAACACTTGCTCTTTTGGTTGCAGTTGTAGCTGTTCAAAATCAACCAACCAAACAAGGCGCGCATCATTTTCCGTTGCAGCTTTGGCAGCCACACCCGTCGTCATACCCAATAAGGCATTGAGGGCAGCTTCCCACTCTTCGATACGTGGCACAAGGTCAGCAAGCGGTGAAATATCGTCTAAATGTATGTTTTTACTGAGGGGTTTTCCTTTCAGAATATCTAACTCTATTTGCCATTTTTCAACGGTCGGTTCTATGCGATTGAGTATCGTTAGCATGTCATAAGCCAACCCATTGTAACCGTTTTTGACAAGCCTATCTGCCATGTCTTTAACAGTTTTCAAAGGCAGGAGTTTATCATCCACCAAAAACATAATAACGTAAATGAAAAAACGATTCATTTCAGATATAGGCATTATGTTTTGCAATATCCGCTTTGCTGCATTTTTTTCATTACGCAACAAATTACCCAAAGCCATTTGGGCATCATAGATTTGGTTGTATGGACTATTGAGTTTGTTTAATAGCTTATAATGATTGTCAATTTTAGACAACTGCGTTGGCTCTTGTGTTTTGAATTGCGCAAAGATTTGATAGACGGCGGCTAAGTTCATCAAGAACTCTTTTGGATTCTTTGTGATTTTACGGACTGCTTTCACACCGACATTAAAGATGTCAACTGATTCTTGTGCATGCCCCCTCAGTAAAGTTTGCCAACCCAAGATGATAGCCGAGTTTAAGTCATCAAAATGTCTTGACAAGACACCGACCAAAGTCCAATCTCCTTTGAACATTGCTATCTGCGCTGCCAAGCGTGCTAAGTTTGAACGGTCTTCTTGCCGTAATTTATCAAGATTGTCCACCACATAGTCAAAATACGCATCGGTAGGCATCAATCCCGAAGTGATGCCTACGAGTTGCTCACATAAAAGGAAGCCTCGAATAGCAACAGGGATTTTCTCAATCTGTTCCTGATTAAATAAGGACGGCAAAAAGTGCTTTATCAGTTCTTTTTGTGTATATTTTGCATTCCCACCACTGTGTTGAATTGTTAAATAATAGTTTGTGCGGAAATCGTCAACATTGTTCAAATAATAAGCAAAACGGACTTCACGGAAATACCTTTCCGAAGGTTCAAAATCCCGATAGCGGACAGTCGTTAACTCCATTATGCGTCGAATGCGTGGTATCAACACGCGAAAATCCCTATCCTTCTCAAAATCATCATCTAATAAATAATCCGCAAAGTCTGCTTTGATGCGGTATTGCCCTGTTGGTAGATACAATAAATAAGCCGCTTGATTGAGTTCCATCAACCATATCTTAGCCCAACTTGCGGTCAACCCTTTTCCCATGTGTTGAAAACTGGAGTTGAACACTTCAATAAGTTTCGTCATTGAAAACGGTTCATACACAAGGGCAGCAATTTTGATAACTCTTTGTTCACTCTCGGGAAGGGCTTTGTAGGCAGTGTAAAGCCCTGTTGGGGAATAATCTTTATTCACGTTATTATCATTTTTTGTTTTAAACACACCGTCTTCCCCTTGCACAAGGGTTGCGGCTCTTTGGGAAAGTACTTCTGAAAACTGTTTTCTCAATTCAAAAAGGAGCGCAACGGCGTGTTTACATATGTTGCCGTCGTAGGGACATGTACAATTTGATTTTATAATATCTTCATCTGTAAACGCAATGCGAACAGCATATTCATCATTTTCGCCTTCTACATAAGCCGTCCACGCGCCTTCATTGGTTTGCGTGATGTCATAAACACGTTCCAAGCTGAATAGCCGTTTGCCTCTTTCAACAACGCGTTGAGTAACGTATTTATCAAAATTATTAATTGTTAAGACCATTAATCTGCTTTTTTGAGGCGCAAAAGTACAATTTATTTTGGGTAACATAACTTTCCGCAAGTTTCAAACTTGCGGAAAGTTTTTATAATTTTAATTCTCATCTTCTTGATTGGCATTCGCCCAAACAAAAGCGGCACGGACAGGCGGTGGCATCTCTGAATTCAAACCTTTTATCGCTTTCCAAAGCACTTCATTGAACAGCCGATCAGGCACTGCATCCAATTGTGCTAAATTGAAAAAAGCAGATTGGCGCGACAATTCATTATCTGCCACATTGCGTTCATGAATGTCAACACCCGCTGGCAAGGCTTTAAAAGGTGCGAAATTAGGTTTATCTGTAAAACAACGATACATGGGCATCGCGGCTGCATCGTATTGACTCATCGGCGCAACGCCTAAAATCAGTTCAATCGTCCGCAACATCGAACTTGTAGAATACATCGTGTGGTCAACAAAATTGCGACGAATATAAGGGCTGGCAATGTATGCTGTTGAACGATGCGCATCCACATGGTCGGCACCATTTTGTCCATCATCTTCAAGTATGAAAACAGCCGATTCTTTCCAAATAGAGGACTGCGACAAATGCTCAACAAAACGCCCCACGGCTAAGTCATTATCCGCTATTGCTGCATTAGGCGAGTATGCGCCTTTTGACATGCCCGACGTATGGTCAGTACCAAAACGAATGGTCGAAAAGTGGGGCAACTGATTGATTGTCAACAGCGAATCAAAATCATGTTCCCAAACACGTTCTCTCACAATATCTTGTATTTTTAAATCCCAACTGGAATAATTAGGGCAAATGCGCCCCTCCAATGTCTTATAATTCGCTTTAAAATAGTCGGCAAACTCACCATAAGTTCGGTAAGTAACACCCGCCCGTTGGCAGGCATCCCAGATAAAACCCGACTTCGGAAAAGCCACGCGACGCGACCCTTCAAAGTCATAGTTACCCCCACGACCCCCGTAACTTGTGGGCCATGTTTTCTCCACAAAATCATTGGCATAGGCACCCATCGACCAATTATGACCATCGGCACTGACTTCCGCATCAACATAAAAATTATCTAACAAAACAAAATCTTTAACCAAAGCATGTTGATTGGGCGTTACTTTTTCTGGAAAAAGACAGAGTTTCGGGTCGCCATTGCCCTCTTTTACATCTCCCAATACTTGGTCATACGTCCGATTCTCTTTCACAATATAAAAAACGTATTTTATCGGGGAAGGTGCACCGACTTTCATCGGAATGGGATTGCCAAACACCCCCTCAGCATTTAATTCTTTTTCTTTCTTGTACAATGTGTTTTCATACGTCAATTTTGAATAAACCGCCAATTCTTTAACATTTGGCTCATTTATGACGCTCAAAGTGCCTAAAAACAACGAGCCAATGTACTGCCCTGCTCTATTATCTTCGCTCTTTTTGAAAGGACTCGGCCCCGTCGGATTAGCTTCTGAACTCATGCCTTTCCCATTCGCAACCAATATTTTTTTACCAACAACCTTTACGCCTGTCGGATACCAACCCGTTGGAATAAAACCTTTTGACTGGCTCTCCCCTACCCTTTCGACATCAAAAACAGCTAAACAATTATTATCCGCATTCGCAATATATAAGGTCTTTTCGTCGCCACTCAAAGCCACACCGTTTGTCGTCGAACCATTGGGTGCATCAGGATAAAGTGCCGCATTGAGGGTTTCCAAAATCTTTTTAGTCTTTAAATCAACTACTGACACTGAATTATCGAGAGAATTGGCGACAAATAGCACGTTTTCATTTTTGTTCAACACCATTTCATTTGGATGATTGCCAACTTCAATATCTGCTTTTTGAACCAAACTCGTCAAATCAAAAACCGCAATGCGCTTTGCACCCCAAAGGGTTACATATATTTCATTCAAACTATGCGAAATTTGAACAGAATAGGCTTCACTACTGAGGGGGTACTTTTTTAGCACTTTTAAGGTTTTGGTATCACACACATAAAGCGCAGAATCTTCTTTTGTGGCTGTAAACAAACGGTTTGTGGCATCATCAAGAGCAAGACCTGTGGCACAAATTTTATTTTTTGACCATTTTTCACCCAATTTTATAATTGTATCGTACTTAATTGTTTGATTTTCAATAGTATAAACAACAATCGTATTGTCATTGCCACCCGAAGCAAATAGGCGTTTTTCATCTTTCGCAAACGCCAAACCATACCATGATTTTGGAATTTCTGCCTCTGAAACCAATTTAACCGATTGGGCATTATTATCAATATTAAAAATCTGAATTTTCTGTTTACTCACACCATTATTGGTCACCGCCAACATCTTTTTTGAGGGCGAAACGACTATATTCAAGGGCAAATCGCCCAAAGGCAGACTCTCACCCGCTGGCGTAAGTTTCCACTGATTGGGCAGTTGAATTCTTTTTGCCGTTAGGCTTTTATAAAGATTATCGTCCTTGATAGCCGTTAGTGACGGGGTGTGGCATGCCAAAAAAAGACATAAAACGGATAAAATACTGAGGGGTATCCAATGGATACAGTGAGAGAAAAATTGATTTTTCATAGTGACATTGATGCATTTAAAAAATTGATTTCCAAGTATTTATTAATTTAAAAAAATTACCTTTATGCTACAGTGAAGTTTCGTACATCTGTAGCAGCACTACACTTCAACCGCTCAAGCCCTTAATTTCATTCGTTAAGCCCTGGATTTGAGGGACATACACGTTATCTATTTCTACAAACTGGTCTTTGTTTTGGGCTTGAATTTGCAATATGACCATACCCCTCAGTATTTTGTCTTCTCTAAAATCATCCAACTTGAGTTTATCCGTCCGGACGCCTTTTAATGCAAAATAGCCTTTACTTTCCTCTTTTATAGCTTCAATTGCCGCTACCGTAATATTAGAATTTGCTTCCGTCAACATTCGAATTTTATGATGTATGGCTGTTTGATAGTCGTCTTTGAGCGATTTTAGTTGTATTTCCAGCTGTTTGAGCGTCATTTTTCGCTTCATTTCAGTCTGTCCACGTTTTATTTGTTGCTCTTTGGGGTCTGTAAATGCCCGGCGCAAGGCTTCAATAAAAAAGCCAGATGGATTTTTCAGCTTACCTTCTTGCGCGGCGCGACGTGTCACACGAATTGCTTGTTCAAGCCCCCCCTCAGTACAACCTTCTAATTCTGACAAAAAAACGGTGGGCGAAACACCAAATTCACCGACAACGATACTTTGAAATTGCAAAAAAAGCTGATCTTTTTGTCCATGTTCCGGAGTTGCAACTTTTTGAACACTTTTTAAATCCTTTGTAGCCGTTTGAATGGCTTTAACAGGCTGTTTAAGAAAATCTTTTGCTTTGGCATGAAAGAAAAATTGAAGACTTTCCACTTTCTTACCCGCTTTGATTTTTTCGATGCGTGAAATCGTCAAATCCGTAAATTCATTGATGTCTCTGAAAGCAGGGTCAACAACTTTTTGATAAAAATTGGCAAATAGTGGGTATTCTGTTGTCAATTCAAAGATACGTTTTAAGTATTCAATGTCTAAAGTCCGCTTCCCTATTTTCTCATATTGCTTCAAATGTTCATAAATCCGCAGCGTATAACTGCTTTTGAACTTAACGACATTTTGAACATCATAGGTTGTAAAACGGCTTTTTAGCTCCAAAAGCAAGGGTTTCATCTCGGGGTCAATCGAAATATCCACATATTCATTCACTTTTCGCCGCGATTCATCTAAAATGGACTTCATCACGTCCGCCTTCCTAATAATATGGTATATTTTCTCCCGAATCGCACCATCCTGTTCGTAATTGACATATAGTTTTTTATTCATTAGACTATGTGTCGCTTGACGCAACAACTCATAAGCATCACCATTATTGATGTTAAACTCCTTAATGATATCGCGCAAATACACTCTATACACTCGAAAATCCTCATCCTGCTGTTCAATTTCAGACAAGATGCTTGTGAAAACGCGGGTTTCCCAAATATCAAAACGATAACGTGCTTCGATGAGGTCATTTGACTTCTTGATAAGTTTGATGCCTCTATTTTTTTTTGTCCGTTGGCTCATATCGCAGAACAAAGTCTTTTTTGTAACTATAACTTAAACCGAAATATATCTTCCTCTCGATTTCGTTTTTAGTTATAGTTGAGTGATGAACAATTTAATTTTAGGGGTAAATCTGTAAATGTCGGAGAAACGCGCCTTTTTCACGTACATAAATAGGTGTCGTAAAGGCAATTTTAAACATTATTCGTTTTAGGTTATAGTTATCGCATTTTGTTCGTTTCAGTTATATAAAGGTTCGTTATAGTTATATTTTAATTCGTTTTAGGTTATACTTTAATTCGTTATAGTTATACTTTTTTCGTTTTAAGTTATAGTTTAGGACATAAAAAATTGAATATCAATAGATTATCAAGCTGGAAAAGTATTAAAAAGAGATTAAAAATTGAAAAACAACAAAAGGATTTTTGTTGGTGTTTTTTTGAAATTAATGCTAAAGTACATAAAAATTAGCTTTTGTAGTGTGCCAACAGCAATTTTAAAATTTGTCCTCGCACCGTCGAGAAACTTTCGTCAGCGTCAGATTTCATTTTTTCGAACAACCACAAAGGTAAATCGATGGCAAAACGGTGCATTTCTTCAGTATTTTGTTTTTTCCGCCCCGCTTTCTTTTTTGGAATGATGTTGCGCGGTACTTCGTTTTTGGTTATACTTCGAGGTTTTGTAGCAACTTTCGGTTTTGTAGCGACTGTTTCAGAAGGTGTTTCTTCATTTTTTGATTCCTGGCGTACTTCACGTATGCGTTGGGTCAAAATTTCCAAATCAATGTCTGGGTTCGTTTTTGGCTGAATTTTTTTTATTAGTTTCATATCATTATGATTTATTTTGCAATGATTTACAAAAATATAAATTTATCTAAATAATTTTGTATAAAATCATAATTATACAAATGTAGTTACATTAATACAATTTTATACAAAAAGAATTGTAAGGAATTACATTAAATATTTTTTAAAATCTCTTCGATTTCATCAACCAAACCCCCGACTTCGATTTTTGCTTTTTCATCTTTGTATTCCAACACACCCAAGCCTTCCGTAAAAGTATCTTTGTAAGCCAATCGGTCTGCGAGACGATTTGTCAAAAGTTTGATGCCATAACTTTCCACAGCTTCAGGGATTTCATTGACCAGACGATTGCGTTGCACCCGATTCATCACAACGGCACCTTCCACTTTTCCGCCCATCTCTTCCTTCATCAATTTGATTTCTTTGAACTTCCGATAGAAGATTTCAAATCCCCGATAATCAATCAAACTCGGGGTGATGGGAATCAGCACAAG
>JAYTUQ010000051.1:0-36647 GCA_043744455.1 Saprospiraceae bacterium
TTTTAAACTTAGACCCCAATAGTTTTTTTCTGTCTCATTCTTTATTCAACAATTTTTAAACCATAGTAGTTTTATTCCTAATTTAACAAAGTCAAGGTACTTTAATAACTTCAGAATTTATTTATACTACAAATAAATTTCTAAAAAACAAACCGATATTGAGACCCCTCAGTATCGGTTTGTTTTTTAGAAATTTAAGCAAAAAACAGCCACTTGACTCGTTTGAGGAACGTTTTTTCTTAACCTTTCTTGCTTTGCCTCATCAATGTTTCGATTTGTTGCTTCAATTTTTCAATTTCATTGAAGGCTTGTTCTTTCGCTTGTCGCTCCTGTTCGATTTCTTCTTCCAATTGCGAAATAAGTCCTTCAACTTCGTCTTCTGCATCCATTGCTCGTCGAATATCCTCATCTGACATAGCTCTATTCAGATATTTTATGATGCGTGCTACCCGAGGGTCGTTTATATCCCCAGTATATTCCAATATATGATTATCAGTCGTTTTATATTTGTCTTGACTGAATACATCTAAGATTTTTTCTAATTCCGTTTGTACACCCATTTTTTTTAATCTTAAAATTTGTATCACATACATATCGTGTGATAATTGTTCAACAAAATTTTCTTTGATGTGGTTTCTAAGTTTGCGGTTTGTATTGGCGTTTTTATACGTCCGTTCTACTTTTAAAACAGGTATTTTGATGTTTTTCAGACGATAACCTAAAAGGTAAATCGTTGTAATAGGTAAAGAACTTTTCCTTTTTTTATCACTTGTTTGCTCTTCCAAAATATAATTTGCTCCCAAATATCGTCTAAATCTTTGAGTAACAAAAGTTTTTTTCGCCTTTTGAATTTCTATGAGTACAGTCATCAACGTTCCATCCGCTTTTTGAATTGTTGCTTTGAAGTCTAACCTAAAAACCCGCACTCCAACCCTTGTTTCAGCTAAGGTCTCTTGTGGTTTCAATTCGACATATAGCACATTTTCATTCAAAATAACAGAAAGGATGTCTTTTGCTATTTCTGAATTTTCCATCAAATACTTGAACGTAATGTCATAAATTGGGTTTGCTATCTGCATAGTAATGTTTGCTTTAAGTGATTGTCTAATAAAAAATACGCACTTTTTCTGAAAAATAAAAAGGAGTATTTTGTTCGACCTTTACCTTATATATGGTCTAATGTCCTGTAAAATTTTAAAGTTTTTCATTTCAAAATAACAAATTCCGTCCTTCGATTCGCCGCACGCCCCCCCTCAGTATCATTCTCGCCCTTCGGCTGCATTTTACCAAAACCTTTATAAGAGAGGCGTTCAGCCGCAATGCCATTTAAAGCCAAAAAGTCACGCACTGCTTTAGCACGTTTTTCAGACAACACCTGATTATCGGTATCTGAACCCACATTGTCGGTATGACCTCTGATTTCAATCCGCATCGAAGGATTTTCCTGCAAAAGTAGCTTCAATTTGTTCAATTCAGTCATAGAGTGCCGCATCAAATCGGCTTTACTTGTTTCAAAAAAGACATTTTTTAAAATAATCGGTTTGTCTTCGATTTTTACCTCAGGCGTTTTACCCCCCTCAGTATTGGCGATGGTAGACACTTGTTGCAAAAAAATATTGAGTATAAAAGGCTTCTCAAAAGTCGCTTTTTCAGTAAAATTAAAATTTTCAGAATTGAACGCATAAGCTGTTTTCGACACATTCAATGCATAGTTTTTGCCGAAAGGCAAACACACTAAAAAACCACCATTTTCATCAGATAATGACAAATTAACCATCTTTTGACCCTCTAAATCTACAAATTCTAAGCGCGCATTACTGAGGGGTACTTTCGTTGTGGCATCTTGCACCGTCCCCCGCACATACGTTACAGGCTGCGGACGTGCTTTTTCATGCAAGCCAAATTCAAATAAATCATATTTTTTTTCATCACCACTACCACGACCAAAATAAGCCGTTTTGCCGTCCAGACTCACCGTAACAGTCCCTTCATTGTCTTTTGAATTGATAGGATAGCCTAAGTTTTGCGGTTCGCCCCAATTGCCAGACATATCCAATCGACTCAAAAACAAGTCTTTTCCGCCCATTCCTGCGTGCCCTTCTGATGTAAAATAAAGCGTTGTGCCGTCAGCATGAATAAAAGGCGTTTGGTCATCCCATGTCGTATTGATAGGCGCACCCATATTTTTGGCAGGTTGCCATTTGCCCGATTCAAAGCGCACATACCAAATATCAAGGCCTCCTATGCCACCGGGACGATTCGATGCAAAATAAATCGTGCGTCCATCAGCTGAAATCGAAGGCTGCGACTCCCACCACTCTGTATTGATAGCCGGAAAACCCTTAGCAGGCGTCCATTTGTCATTTTGTTTTTTTGAATAATAAATATCAAAACTACCAAAGCCATCGGGACGGTCTTTTGCCGCAAACAACAACAATTTGCCATCAACGCTTATGGTTTGCGCACCTTCGTTGTTATCTGTATTAAGTTCCTCGACGGGTGTTGCGAGTGTCCATTCACCATTTATTTTTTTTGAAGCATAAAAATCCTCTTGTCGCCCGACAAGACGAGTAAAAATCATCGTTTCGCCATCAGCCGTCAGCGTCGGCAAATAGTCAGAATACTGGGGGGAGTTCACTTTATCGCCCAATGTTTTAGGTTCAAAAGGTACAGGATTATTGATGGCAACAGCCGCAAAACGGGCATCGCGCGCCGCTTTTGTCGCAATGAATTTATTCCGGCTGTCCGCTTTTTCTGATTTCAAATAAGCTTCATAATGTTCTGCCGCTTCTGTGAATTTGTCTTGTCGAATTTCAATATTGCCAAGAGAATATAAGACTTCTGCTTCATAATTAGGGTCAATTGCCAATACTTTTTCAAAAGCCGCTTCCGATTCGGGCAATTTTCCGAGTTTATAATACATCGCTGCTTGCTGTATTTGGGCATCAATAAACGTTGCATCGGCTTTCAAGGCGTTTGTAAATTCCTTCAATGCCCCCTCAGTATCGTCTTGAATTTTGAGCTTTATGCCTTCAGAATAGGCTTTTATCACTTTGCCAGTTGCTGTTTTGCGCGTCGTATAATTTTGTGCAAAAACAGTCATCGAAAAACAAAATAGTATATTAAAAATGAGAATTATTCTTTTCATAAGATATTGAATATGAGCTATTTGCGTATTACGTTAAGTCAGAACAAGAACAATCAAGATTGATGGAGTCCTATTATTAACTCTAAAAACGAATCCGCAGAGATAATATTGAAATGAGGAAAAGGCATATTTTTTAAAACGTTGTAGTGATTATCGTCGGAGTTAAAAATCCAATTAGGCATGACTATCAAGCCATTGATTCATAGTATCTTGAGTATAGCCTCTTTCATCCCAAAGTTTATCGGCTTCGTCCATGACTTTTTGAGCGAAATAGTCTGCCAATATTTTTCTTATTGCAAACAAATCTTCTGTTGACACTTGACGTGAAAAAGTATCTAATATTTCTAATTGAAGATTGGATAACGGAGGTCTTAATGATGCAGCCATATTCAGATTCTTTTTTTCACAAATTTAAAGGAAAAAAATTGTTTTGTTCATAGCCTTCTGAAAACAAGTACTAATTTTGACATTTTAATAACAATTACGAAGAATTAAACCTTTTTAATAGACTTTATGACTCAAAACGACATAATTCTACCTGCCTTAACGATTGGCATTGTAAAAAATGACAACCTTCTAATAGAGACATTAAAGGAGGCGGGTATAAGCCCTTCTTTCCATAATTATCCAACAAAAGAAGCGGCTTTTAAAGCTATTTTGGAAGGCGACATAGTGGCTTGTGCTTGTTCTTTGGCTGAAATGCCGATTGTTTTGCCTTTAGGTTTGGTCATTACAGCTTTGTCAGAACGCAAAACAGCTAATAATTGCCTTGTTGTAAAAAATACTGTTGAGGAACGAAATCCCGATACAATCGGGAAGGGGGTGCTTTCGGCTGAAAATAAAGCGCTGAAAGTATTAGCATTGTCAGATATTAACCGCGCTCAAATGCAATATTTGCAACCACAATATAGCGTTGAAAAAGCCCATTTAACACCTTTTGAAGGTTTGGAAAAAATTAATGCAGGTGATTATGATGCTGCCATTTTAAGCCAAAATGACGTAAATTCACTCGATTTGCAAGCAAATAGGTGGCAAATACAGCCATTTAGCGTTCGGGAGTTTATACCAAAACCCGGTCAAGGCGTTACCTGTTTTGTCTGTGCCGAAGAGGATTTGCCGACGCGTCGTCTTTTGAGAGAAGCACACCACCCCTCAGTATCTGCTGTAACAAATATCGAAAGAACAGTTCAAAAAATGCTGAATGATGCTGAAGTAAGTGCTTATTGCGAACGCGACCGCATGGGCAATTATCACCTTTGGGCAGCCGCTTTGATAGATGGTGATTTTAGAAAAATACGGCTTTCACGAAGTACGACTTTTGGCATGGCAGAAAAAGCCGTTGAACAGTTACTTTCGGCTTAATTTTTGAACGATTATCTTTTTATTCTAATTCGTAAAAATATAACTTTTAGCGTTTAATAAATTATAATTTCCACGACAATGGCAAAGCAAAAACCGTTTAAACCCACAAATAATCCACCCAAAGCGGCTCAAAACGTTAAAAAACAGACGACCAACCAAGCAAAAACAGGTCAACAAACGTCTTCGATGTTCGATGGTTGGCTGCCGATTGTGGCTGTTTTAGTCGTTACTTTTTTCGCATTTTTCCAAACGTTTCAAAGCGATTTTGTGAATTGGGACGATGATGTGAATATTTTAAAAAACAAAAACCTCGCAGCTTTTACGTTTGAAAACATCAAAAACATATTTACGAGCAATATTATGGGTGGATATAACCCGCTGCCCATTGTCACTTTTGCCATTGAAAAAGCCATAGTCGGTGAGGAGGGTTTGTCAAAACTCATACATGCTGACAATCTTATTTTACACCTCGTTACGGTCTTTTTGGTCTATCGCCTTGTCAGTTTGATGGGTTTCAGTCAGTGGTCCGCGTTGCTTGTGGCTTTGTTGTTTGGCATTCACCCCATGCGTGTCGAGTCGGTGGCGTGGGCAACGGAACGGAAGGATGTGTTGTTCGGGGCATTTTATTTTGCATCATTGATTCAATACGCAAAGTATTTAAAATCAGATACTTATAGCGCAACGAACCGTCATTTCCTTTGGGCATTTGTCCTGTTTATATTTGCACTTTTTTCAAAAGTTCAAGCCGTTTCGCTTCCCCTCAGTATGTTGGCGATGGATTATTATGCCAAAAGACCCATCAATTTTAAATTGATTTTTGAAAAAATACACTTCTTTTTAAGCTCATTGACAATGGGTTTGGGAACGATAATATTGTTAAAAAGCAATAAAACGATTGACGATACACTGCTCAATTATTCCGTTTTTGAGAAAATCGCTGTCGGTTTTTATACCTATCTCACTTATTTGGGCAAGTGCATTTATCCGTGGGCGATGTCACCTATTTACCCTTTCCCGAAGGAAGTTACGGCTGGGTATTATGCCTCATCTTTATTTTTTATTGCTTCTGCAGTGGCTGTTTGGTATGCTTACCGCAAAGGGTGGTCAAAATTGGTGTTTGGTTGGTTGTTCTTTTTTGTCAATTATATTTTTGTTTCTCAAATCGTACAAGCGGGTCAAGGCTATTTGGCAGACCGTTTTACTTACGTTCCTTACTTCGGTTTTTTCATCATTTTAGCCTCTTTTACTGAGGGGGGGCTTTTTGAGGCGACAGGCGATAGGCAACAAGCGACAGAGGGTGGTTTAGGCAAAAAGGTGGATTGGAAAATGAAAATAGCCGTTGTGGGTTACCTACTTATTTTGTTTTTTACCACGGTTACTCAAGTCAGCGTATGGAAAAACGGCGAAACATTGTGGACACATGCCATTGGTTTTGATGATAAAATACCAACAGCGTGGCAAAACCGTGCTTTGATTTATCGAGACCAAAAAAACTACGTCAAAGCGATTGCGGACTTAAATATGTCTTTAAATCTTAAACCAACTGCCGCCTCTTATAACAGTCGTGGCAAGACGTATTTTGATATGAATAAACCTATGGAAGGGCTTTCTGACTATAATAATGCCTTGCTTTTGGATAGTACACTGGTCGAAGCATGGGCAAATCGCGGTGCAGCGTATGGTCAATTGGGTAAGTTGGATTCTGCTATGTTGGATTTATCTAAAGCATTATCCCTTGATTCTACGCATATTAACGCTTTAGTCAATCGTGGCGCAGCTTTGGGAGCGATTGGTCAAAAAGAAGCAGCGATACGGGACTTGTCTAGGGTCATAGACATTGACCCCAAACACGTCAATGCCATCGTCAATCGCTCTTTGACTTACCGAGAAATGGGAAAAACTGAATTGGCTTTAGCGGATATTGACCGTTATTTAGCCATAAAAAAAGACAATCCTAACGTTTGGATTGACCGCGCTTTGTTAAAACGCCAGTTTAATCGCTGTGCTGAAGCCATTGGTGATTTCGATGAAGCCATAAAATTGGCACCTTTTAATGGGGCTTACTATCTCGAAAGGGCAGAATGTCACCGCATTTTGGGCAATCTTACGCAAATGCGCGCCGATTTAACCACTGCAAAAGCGCGAGGTGTCCAAAACATTGACCCTTTGCTTTTGCAGTAATTTGAATAGCTTTGCGGCTTTATTATTAACACATAGCCACATAGGAGACATAGTTTTTTTAAAAACGCTATGTATTCTATGTGGCTATGTGTTTCAATTATCATTATTAATATGGCAAAATATACAACTTTAAGGCAAATCCAAAATGAGATAAAAGAAGGCAAAACGAATTGCGTTCAGTTGGTGGATTACTATTTGCAACAA
Organism: Saprospiraceae bacterium; assembly: GCA_043744455.1. Lineage (GTDB taxonomy): Bacteria > Bacteroidota > Bacteroidia > Chitinophagales > Saprospiraceae > JAAFJT01. Next base: position 6,896 of record JAYTUQ010000051.1, read on the forward strand.
ATAGAAAAAACGGAGCATTTAAACGCTTATATCGAGGTCTTTGAGGACGAAGCAAGGCATAGAGCAGCTGAATTGGATAAAAAATACCGCAAAAATCCTGAAACTGCGGGAAGGCTTTTTGGGGCTGTTATTTCTCTGAAAGATGTCATTTGTTATGAAGGGCATGAAGTGTCGGCGGCGGCGGAGATACTGAGGGGGTTCAAATCACAATTTTCGGCAACGGCAGTTGAGCGCATTTTGGCAGAAGATGCTATTATTATTGGTCGTACCAATTGCGATCAGTTTGCGATGGGAGGTGACAATACCAACTCGATTTATGGGGCAGTTTTGAATGCCGATGACCCTTCGCTTGTTCCAGGCGGTTCATCAGGTGGTTCAGCGGTAGCAGTTCAAGCCGAGACATGTTTGGTGTCTTTGGGATCAGATACGGGTGGTTCGGTGCGGCAACCAGCAGATTTTTGTAATGTTATTGGTTTCAAACCCACTTATGGGCGCATTTCAAGGCATGGTCTTTTGGCTTATGGTTCGTCGTTTGACCAAATTGGTACGTTGTCTCACTCTGTCGAAGATGCGGCTTTGTTACTTGAAATTATGGCAGGTGTAGACGATTTTGATGCGACCACAAGCCTAAAACCCGTTGAACCCTATTATGAAAATTTAGAAAAAAATAACACAAAAGTCAGAATCGCTTATTTTGATAAAATATTGACTGACAATGGTTTAGATGCAGATATTCGAGATGCCAACATCGCCGCTATTGATAAATTTAAGGCAGAAGGACACAGCGTCGAAGCCGTCAATTTTGACCTTTTAGACTATGTGGTGCCTGCCTATTATGTGTTGACAACCGCAGAGGCTTCTTCAAATTTAAGTCGCTTTGATGGTGTACGTTATGGTCATCGTACTGAGGGGGTCAAAACATTGGAAGAAACCTATCGTCGCAGCCGTACTGAAGGGTTCAGTGAGGAAGTGAAAAGGCGCATTATGCTCGGCACGTTTGTCTTGTCGGCAGGTTATTATGATGCGTATTATGCAAAAGCACAAAAAGTCCGTCGCCTTGTTTCTGAGCGGATAGATGCGATTTTCAAGCAATATGATTTCATTTTGATGCCCAATTCGCCCATTAAGCCTTGGAAAATAGGTGAAAAAGCGGATGATCCTGTGGCGATGTACCTCGCTGATATTTATAGTGTGGTAGCAAATATGGCGGGAATCCCTGCCATTGCATTAGGAAAACACAAATTTCAATTGATGGCTGCGAAAGGAGAAGACGGGAAATTGTTGGCATTTGCGCATCGGTTTTGAGGCGTATAGTTGCCAGACACTTTTGACACATAGTCAGATAGGCGTTTTCACATAGAAAATATAGTTGGGAGAAAAACTATGTTTTCTATGTGAAAACGCCTATCTGACTATGTGATTAAGAATATGATTTACTCTGTCATTATTGTGTTTTTACGACTTTCAAAGGCACACTCCAACGTCCTTTTGTTTTGATTTGAATGGTATAAATGCCTGTCACCCAATCATTTGCAAAAGAAACAGCCCCCTCAGTATTTTGCAGCTTTTGACTATAAATATCCCTACCTAAGATATCAAAAACGTGTAAAGTCGCTTCTTCGCCCACCATATTATCCAAACGATATTGGACATAAATGCCATCCTTGAAAGGATTTGGCGATGCAGCAACATGAAAATCATTTGACAATTCAGGTACACGGTTGTATAATAAATTGACCAATTCAATATCGCGTTGAGAAACAGCACCTGTAAAGAGCGAAACATTGACTGTTTTAGGTAAATAACCCGTTTTAGTATATGTGACACTCACCGTTCCAGGCGTAATTTGTCCTGTTCTGTAATTGCCGCCAATATCTGAAACGGCTTTTTTATCCAAATCCGTTGAATTAATTTTTATGGAAACACCAGCCAACAATTGTTTTGTTACAGAGTCTCTTACAATGCCTTCTAGGTAACAAGCCCTTTTATACTGAGGGGTCAAAACGAAGAAGCCATCGCCATTGTCGAGGTTTGTCACCATAAGATTTCCAGATGGCAGAAAGGGATATACGCCCCAACAACCATTGAAACCACCGCCGACACCTTGTGGATAAGTATCATAAGTACCTACAACAACTAAATTTTGCGGGCGTGTGATGTCAACGATATTGACGCCATCCTTGTACCAAGAGGTCACCGCAAAGTTGCCATTTGGCAAAATGTGCGTGTTGTGGACGACAGAACCAACAGAGAGATTTTGGACTTTATCAAGCAATTTGATGCTCGAAAGGTTGGAGATATCATATGAAGCCAAGAAAGAACCTGTATTTTCATCGGTTGTCAATAAGGTCTTACGATTAGGCGTTAGCCAAACATTGTGTGTAAAAGCGGTCGGCGTTTGTTGTGTTGCCAACACGACGGGCGCAAGTTTATTTCTAAAATCAATGGCATTGAACGTACCATTGTACACCATCGCGCCATAAAGCGTATCGTTGTCGACATAACCATCGTGGATATAATTGCTGCGGTAATTTGTGTTGATGTTGAATCGTCCTGCGTATTTCGGACGATAAGCATCGGGTTTCAAATCCAAAACTAAAGCACCGCCATTTGAGACGGAGGAATTGCCCCCAAAGAGATAGACAAATCCTTTTGTTGTATCCACATGCAAGGCATGAAATGTGCCCATTTTACCAATAATTGCTGTGTCAACCTTGTTACGAGCCGTATCACCAACATAATTATAGAATTTATTAGCCACAAGGCTGGAATCGGGCAAACCTGATAAATCAATGATTTGCAACCCACCGCCGCCTTCAGTGGTCACATAAGCGATGTTTTTATAGGTTTTAATTTCTTTCCAAAGATTGTCAATACCTGGAATTTGAATGATTTGCTTGGGCACATCTGGATTAGTCACATCTACTATAATCACCCCTTTTGAGCCACCTAAAAGCGCGTATTCACGTCCATCTTTGGCGTAACCACTCACATTCGCAAGGGTTTGTCCTGGATAAAGAAGGTGGGCACGTTGGGTGATATTAACATTTTGGGTAAAACCAGTAATTATAAAAATAAAGAAAAATAGTAAAAAAAGAAGCGTTTTTTTCATGTTTATGATATGATAATAGTGAAATAAAGGAATGTTGATTGACTTAAAAAAGGTGCAAATCTATGATACTTTTTAAATACATCTTAAAGCAAAATTTATGCCCCCCTCAGTATTTTTCATATTAATACAAACAACTTTATGCCTATTTTGTTGGTTTTAGATGTTGGGTTTAAAAAATTTTCTGTCTCATTAGTGTGAAGGAATACCGACTTTAAAACGCATTTTTTTTATAAATTGCTGCAAATTCAAGAAGAAATGAAAAGAATAACATCATTTATGCTCTTTCTCTTTTGTCTGACTTTTAGTTATGGACAAATAACAATTTCCAACAACTACTTTCCAAATGCCAATGACTCACTCATAACCGCTAACGCAACGATTCAAACTGTTGGAAATATTACTATCTCATCCGCCACAACAACGGCTCAAAATTGGGATTATAGTTTTCTGAAAGCCATAACACCGACCTCACGTATTGTTAACCGCTTCCGTGCCTTAAATCCAGCAACGGATACAGCCATTTTGAAAGAATTTCCAACTGCAAACCTTGTCATTTCTGATTCGGTGGGTCAAATAGCTGTTTATCGCCGTTCAGCCACACGTTTCGATTTATTAGGTTTTTTTAATGCTAATTTAGGTATTTTACCCATTGGCATACGCCCAAAATTCGAGCCGCCTTCGCTTGAAAGGCGTGCGCCTTTAACGTTTAACTCAACCAATAATAATAAAACGGGTTTCAATGTGACGATACCAACGAATGTTATTCCCGATACCATTTTAGCACTTCTGCCCATTCGTCCCGATTCAATTCGTATTCGTTTTGTTACCAATCGACAAGATAAGGTCGATGCTTTTGGAAAAATCCGTATTCCAGGTTCTGTGGCTTTGGATTGCTTGCGTGAACGACGCTATGAAATCACAGAAACCCGTATTGATGCAAAAAGTAACAATTTCCCAATTTGGATTGACATTACGAATTTGATTCCATTAGGTAATTTTAAGACAAAAGATACCACACTCGTTTTTCAATTTTGGTCTGATTTGTTCAAAGAACCCCTTTTGACGATTCGCACAAACAACGATTCAACTGCCACTTCTGCCACCTATAAATGGCTACCGATTAATACGTCCACCATTGAAACGACAACAAATATCAAAGCTGTTTTGTATCCGAACCCTACGAAAAGTGCTATAAATGCCCAATTTGAAGGCTTAAATGAAGGAAAATATCTTATAATGGTCGTTGACAATTTAGGACGTACAGTTTTTACACAATCGTTAAATAGTGCAGCTAATAGTATAAATTTAAGGATAGATACAAACCGATGGGCTTCTGGTATGTATTTTTTGAGCGTTTATACTGAGGGGGGGCAGACAAGTATTTTGAGAAAAACTTTTATGGTTGGGCAGTGATTATTTTAACAATATAAAAAGTAGGACCCTAATACGGACGTTTACTTGGGTCTTGACGTGTATCCCAAAAATCAATGATTATCAAGGTTGTTCCTTGCATACGATAAAACATTTGACGGTGCTTATCCAATTTCAAAATCATAACTGTTTTTGCTTTTGATGATTTTCGACCAACAGTTAATCCGTTAACAAGCATGTCAATACGGTCATAAACAAGGTTGGCAAAGTTTTCAGCAGTATGACTAGAATAGTTCTCTTGCAAATAATCTGTTACCTCCACAAAAGCATCATCCGCAGCCTTATTCCATTTTATTTTCTTAACCATTTGGCGTGCTTTTGTTTCATAACTTCATGATCAATCAAATTGTCTGGATTATAACTTTCTTCGATAGATTGCGTCAATCGCGCTTGTTGTTCAGCTGGCAATTCATCCCACCAATCAATTTCTTCAACTGTATTACCTTCGCTGACAATCTTTTTATAGGCTTCAATCATGCGAGCTAATAATTTTCTATCATTTACTTGAGCAATGAGGTCATGAAGGCTTCCTTTCAATTCTAAAGTATTCATTTTCAATGTTTTTGTTTATAAATAAACGATTTTAAAAAGCTATTTCTATGGCTATAAATCACTTTGTACTTCAAAAACAAAAGTAAGGTTTATTATTTAAAATAAAAAAAGGCGATAAAACCTACGCATAGAATCTTATCGCCTTCTCATCTAAAACGCCAAAATTCAAGCAAATTAATGCAAAAAGTGGCGCACACCCGTCATGACCATCGCCACACTATGCGTGTTACAATAGTCAATCGAATCTTGATCTTTTACGGATCCGCCAGGCTGAATAACGGCAGTGATACCCGCTTTATCTGCAATCTCAACACAATCTGGGAAAGGGAAAAACGCTTCCGAAGCCATCGCAGCACCTTTGACATCAAAACCAAAAGCCGCTGCTTTCGCTAAAGCATGTTGCAAAGCATCTACGCGGCTCGTTTGTCCACAACCCATCGTGATGAGTTGACGATTTTTGACAATAGCTATACCATTGGATTTCAAATGTTTAACACAGATATTAGCGTAAAGCAAGTCTTCAATCTCTTGTTCTGTTGGACGTTTAGATGTGACAAATGTCAAATCTTTAGCTGTTTCCGTCCTCATATCCGCATCTTGTTGAATAACACCATTTAATAGGCTCTTAAAGACCTTTTCGCCTTGATAGAAGTCTTTGATTTTCAACAAAATACGTTGTTTCTTACCCCTCAGTATAATGAGTGCATCGGGCGCAAAATCAGGTGCAATCAATACTTCGTAGAACAATTTATTGATGTCGTTTGCCGTAGCCGCATCAACCATTGTGTTGCAAATTAAGATACCGCCAAAGGCTGAAATCGGGTCAGAAGCCAAAGCCGCTGTCCATGCTTCGAGTATGGTATCTTTTGTCGCTACGCCGCAAGCATTGGTGTGTTTCAAAATCGCAAAAGTCGGTTTGTCGTCTTTAAATTCACGCATTAAACAAACTGCTGCATCAACATCTACTAAGTTATTGTAACTCAATGCTTTACCATTCAAGGTTTCAAATAACTCATTTAAATTGCCAAAGAAAACAGCCGATTGGTGTGGGTTTTCACCATAACGCAAAGGCGAATTTTTTTGGATGGAATGTTTAAATTGGCTGTTAGTTGTCAACGATTCAGGCTTCAAAGTGCCTTCACTGATGAAATCGGGCATACTTTCAGCTGCATTTTGTTGCGCCAAAAACCATTTAAAAATCGCTGTGTCATAATGACTCGATACATTGAAGGCTTTCATCGCAAAATGACGGCGCTCGTCAAGTTTCGTAAAACCATTTTTTTCTTGCAATAATTGTAGGAAAAAAGCATAGTCATCTTTACTTGGAATGACCACCACATCTTGAAAATTTTTAGCCGCTGCACGAATCAACGAAATGCCACCAATGTCTATTTTTTCAATAATATCTTCAGCGTTTGTCGTTTTCTGAATCGTTTCTTCAAACGGATACAAGTCAACAATAACGAGGTCAATTTCGGGAATATCGAATTTTTCAAGTTGCGCCGTATGGTTGGCTTCGCGGCGTGCCAAAATGCCCCCAAAAACCTTTGGATGCAACGTTTTGACACGTCCGTCAAGGATAGATGGATAGGTTGTAAGGTCTTCAACGGCTTCACAAGCCACGCCCAAACCTTCGATAAAGGACTGCGTACCACCAGTTGAGTAGATTTTTACCTTCAACCGGTCGAGTTCTCGAATGATCTCATCGAGACCCTCTTTATAAAAAACGGAGATAAGGGCGGACTTAATTTTCTTTTTATACATGAATTAGAAAATTGTAAGATTTTATAAATATTTGATAATCAATTTTTTATCTTAAAAAAGGTGTTTATACTGAGGGGGTGCTTTTGTCGGCGCAAAGGTAGGTTTTAAGAGTGGGAAATTTTAAGGTTGACACGTATTTCACAAATTGCACGAATTGAATAATCACAATAATTCGTGTAATTGGTGAAATTGGTGTTGATTTAACCATTTATAATTTTGCAAAAAAAATAGCGAAAATCATTGATTTTGAAATTTAGTTTTACTATTTTTGATTTAATTTTTAAAATAGTAAAACTATAATCAATGTTTTATACACGGAATGTATATACCGCTTTAGAAGAGCATTTAGAAAATAAGCAAGCAACGGTTTTGACTGGTATGCGGCGAACGGGCAAAACAACACTTGTCAAGCAATTGATGGCGGTTTCAGATATTCGTCAAAAAATTTATTTTGACCTTGAACGTATTGATAACCGAGAGCTATTTTCTGAAAAAAATTATGAAAATATAGTCTTTGCTTTGACGCAACGTGGCATCGTGTTTTCTGAAAAAATCTTAATAGCGATTGACGAAATACAGACAGTGCCAAATCTGCCAAGTGTTGTAAAATATTTATATGATACCTACGATATTAAATTTATTTTGACAGGTTCAAGCTCTTACTATATTAAAAATAGGTTCAATGAATCATTGTCTGGGCGAAAAAAAATTTTCGAAATTTATCCCTTGACTTTCAATGAGTTATTGACTTTTAAAGAGGTAACATATCTCCCAACAGAGGATTTTACAAACGCTGTTTTTTTACAGTCTGAATATGAACGATTAAAAAATTATTACGATGAGTATATCAATTATGGCGGCTTTCCAGAGGTTGTTTTGTGTCCAAAATTGAGCGATAAAAAAGACTTTATCCATGATGTTTTGAGTTCATATATCAATTTAGACATTACTTCTGTTTCTGATTTTAAAACAGCAACAGACTGTTATAAACTCATTAAATTATTAGCCGTTCGCATCGGAACAAAGTTAGACATTTCAAAATTAGCCAATGTTACAGGTTTGACACGCTCTGTGGTTGAAAATTATTTAGAACTTTTTGAACAGTCGTATTTGATTCGAACGATACCCGTCACGTCTAATAGTCCTGACCGTGAAATTGTGAAAGCACGTAAAATTTATTTTTTAGACAACGGTATTGCAAGCGTTTCAGCAGACCTAAGCAGTGGTTCAAAGTTTGAAAATGCTGTTTTCAACCAATTACAAGCATTCGGAGATATTTCATATTATCAACTCAAAACAGGTAATGAAATTGATTTTATTTTAAATAAAGAAGCTGCTTTTGAAGTAAAAGAGGCTGCTTTTGACAATGATTTAAGGCGTATGAAGCAATTAGCTAAAAATCTTGATATCGAAAAATGTTTTATTATTGGGAAAAATCCGAACGCTGTTTTTGAAGGTTTTTTATGGGGTGGTTTCATTTTTTAGTTTAAACCTGCTTTTTTCAATATCAAAACATCTTGAAAATCCTGAACATCGGATTCTCGTTTCCCCAAACGCCAAAATCCGTCTATTTTTTTATCAATTCTCAAACCACTTTCGGCAATTATCTTTTCTAAAAAAACACAATCAAATGCCACATTTGCTGCTTTCACTGTATCGTCCATCAAGGCATAATGACCGTAATCGTAAGGGAAATGGAAGTCAGTTTTAGTATTTAAAATGCCTCTTGTCATGTCATCTAAAATAAAAAAAGTGGCTATGCAAGTGCCGCCTTCGACCATAACTCGTTGAATTTCAAATAAATATCGCTCTACTTCATCAGGCAACATGTGGGTGAAAACAGAGGTTAAAATAACTAAATCAAAAGAAGCATCGGGATATGGAAAAGTAAATTGCGCTGCCTTTTGACCATCGTTTCTATACAGATCATTTTCTAAAGGGACGTACTGAAATTGGAAATGCGGATGCTGCGCAGAAATATTTTTAGTACACCAATCCACCCCTAATCGTATGGCATCGAAACCGCTGTAAGACCCCCCCTCAGTATTTTTGACAAAAAAAGTCAATCCACGAGCGATTCGTCCAATACCGCTGCCCACATCTAAAATCTTGTCAGAAGGTTTCAAACCGACTTGATGGATAAAAAAATTGCGCCACCAATTCCCTGCTTTTACAAAATCGCCTGAACCTGTATAAATCAAACGACGTGGCGGTGTCATAGGCAACCGTTTGCCTGTCATGGACTCCCAAAAGTCAATCGGCAAGTAAGTTAATCGCCGGGCGAGGAAGCGATACTGAGGGGGGAGTGCGTAATAGGTTTTTCTTAAAAAGGAAAGCATTGGTTATTTTTTTGGGCAAATGTCCATGTTTTTACATGAAAAAGGTATCTTATTTCATAAAAACTCATTATTTTGTATAAATGAAAAAGAGGGTTATATTTGTGAAATTAAAAACATCGAAAAAAATTATCAATGGCAATAACTTATGCAATTCAATTCAAGGAATCGGAGCAACACCGAGTTCAAAAATTGTTAGATTTTGTGCAATCATTGGATTTCGTGGAATCTGTAAAGGCATTTTCAGAAGAAGATGATGTTATGAATGTACCTATTTCCATTCCGATTGAAGGCTATTTGACGACTGATGAAATCAAAAAATCATATCCGAATCAATGGGTTTTAATTGCTCATACCTGTAAAAACAGCACGCAGATTTTGGGTGGGAAAGTGCTTTTACATGAGGCTGACAAACGCGATTTGGCATTAAAAGGTAAGGATTTAATTCGGCGTTATCCTGATGTCAATCATTTTTATACAGGTGAATTCCCCTCTCATGCACACATTGGTTTGCTCAAAAAAATCACTCAATAGTGTATGAAAAAATATGCTTTTAGCCTTGAAACCGATGAAGAAGTTATTATCGTTAACTCCTTAATTGATAATTACCCCATTCGGTTAGCTGTTGATACTGCTGCGACCCACACTGTTATTGATTGGAATATGCTCATGATGATTGGGTATTCACCTCAAAATGGCGGCGATTGGGTACAATTAGAAACGTCGAATGGTGTTATTGAGGCACAAATCTTTCCAATCAACCTCTTTGAAACGTTAGATGATAAATTGCAAAATTTCAATGTTTTGACATACGATTTTATCTCAAAAGGTATTTTGAGTCCTTATGATGGTATTTTAGGTCTTGATTTTTTTCGTGGACGACATGTTTTAACGATTGATTTTATTCATAAAAAATTATGGCTTAGTGAAAATCTTTAAAAAAGACCTTGTGCTGTTTGTACAAGGTCTTTTTTATCAAAAATACTGAGGGGGTCTATTTTTTTTGTTTTACATTTGTCTAAAATTGTTTTAAAAATGAAAAAATTGTTTCTTCTCGATGGTCATGCCCTTGTGTATCGGGCGCATTATGCATTTATCACACGTCCTTTGATGAACTCTAAAGGGTGGAATGTGTCTTGTATTTCAGGTTTTACGCGCGTTTTGTTGGATGTTATGAAGCGAGAACAGCCGTCGCACTTGGCGGTTGCTTTTGATTTGTCTGGGCCGACTTTTCGGCACGAAATGTTTGATAATTATAAAGCAAATCGAGACAAACAGCCCGAAGACATTACTTTTGGACTGCCTTGGATTGTAAAAATATTGACGGGTATGAATATCCCGATTCTCACGTCTGTAGGTTTTGAAGCGGATGATGTGATTGGTACGTTATCAAAACAAGCGGAACGCGAAGGCTATCAAGTGTATATGATGACGCCTGATAAGGACTACGGGCAGTTGGTGTCGGAGAATATTTTTATGTATAAACCTGCCAAAAACGGTAATGAAGCAGAAGTTTGGGGCATTAAAGAGGTATGTGAAAATTGGAATATCGAACGAGTGGATCAAGTGATTGATATTTTGGGTATGCAAGGCGATGCGGTAGATAATATTCCTGGCTTACCGGGTATTGGTCCTAAAACGGCAGCAACTTTATTGGCAAAATACGGCTCATTGGAAGAAGTTATTGCTCATGCTGACGAATTGAAAGGGAAACAACAAGACATTATAAAAAACTTTTCGGAGCAAGGTCTTTTATCTAAAAAATTGGCTGCCATTGACTTAAATGTGCCCATTACTTTTCATGCGAATGATTATAAATTGACAGATTACAACAAAGAGATATTGGGCGAAGTATTTAAAGAGTTGGAATTTAAGACGATTGCGCGTGAAATTTTAGGTGCTGAAGACCATTCTATTGTTGAAGAAAAAAAGATTATTACATCGGCTGCATTTAAAATTGGCGTTCAAGCCGATTTGTTTGGCGCAATAACGGGCGATGGTAAACCTGCCGAAAATACTTTGACGTTGCAGGATGTCAGTTTCGCAGAAAAACATATTGGCAATACAGAACACACCTATTTTTTGATTGATACCAAGGAAAAACGAACAGAATTGCTTGAAAAGTTGATGAATTCAAGTGTCGTGGCGTATGATTCTGAAACGACCGACATAGATGCAAATGAAGCGCAATTGGTCGGTATGTCGTTTGCGGTCAAGGCATTTGAAGCCTATTATGTGCCTTTCCCAGCTGACCAAAAGGCGGCGCAGGCGATAGTTGAGGAGTTCAGACCGTTTTTTGAAAGCCCTCATGTAAAGAAAGTTGGACAGAATTTGAAGTACGATTTGATTGTTTTGAAATGGTATAATGTAGAGGTAGAAGGTGTGTATTTTGATACGATGCTTGCCCATTATCTCATCGAACCCGATTTGCGGCACAATATGAATTATATGTCTGCAACGATTTTGAAATACGAACCTGTTTCAATTGAAACGTTGATTGGCAAGGGTAAAAACCAGTTGTCTATGCGTGATATTAATGTTGAAAAGGTGAAAGAGTACGCTTCAGAAGATGCCGATATTACGTTTCAACTTTATGAAGTGCTGAAAAAAAGCGTAGATACTGAGGGGGTAAAGTCGGTGTTTGAAAACATTGAAATGCCGCTTGTTGCTGTTTTGACGGAATTGGAATACAATGGCGTGAATGTAAATGGGGCATATTTGAATAAGTTTTCCGATGAGTTGCAATTGAAAATCAATGATTTAGAAAATAAAGTTTATGAATTGGCGGGTGCACGTTTCAATATTGGGTCGCCCAAACAAGTGGGCGAAATTCTTTTTGATGTGCTTAAAATTCCTTATCGTTGGAAAAAATCAGGCAAGTCGGGACAGCATGTGACGGACGAAGAAACGTTGACGGAACTTTCTCACAATTATCCAATTTGTAAAACAATTTTAGATTATCGGGGTTTGTCGAAACTGAAATCAACCTACGTAGATGCTTTGCCAAAAATGATTAATCCAAAAACGGGGCGAATTCATTCATCCTTCAATCAAGCATTGGCATCAACGGGGCGCTTGTCTTCTAACAATCCAAATTTGCAAAATATTCCGATAAAAACGGAGGATGGGCGGCGTGTCCGCATGGCTTTTATCCCAAGAGACGGTGAGCACGTCTTGTTAAGTGCTGATTATAGTCAAATTGAATTGCGTTTGATTGCTGAAATTGCCAACGAAACGGCGATGCTTGAAGCCTTCAAACAAGGTTTAGATATTCACACGGCAACAGCCGCAAAAGTGTATGGCGTGCCGATTGAGGAGGTGACGAGTTACCAAAGGCGGGCGGCTAAAACGGTCAATTTCTCTATTTTATACGGTGCGGGTGCAACGAATTTATCTAACCAATTAGCCATTCCGCGTTCAGAAGCAAAGACCATTATTGAGTCCTATTTTAAGCAATATAATGGTTTGAAAAAGTATATGGAGACCGTTGTTGAAGATGCTCAAAAAAACGGATACGTTACAACTTTGATGGGTCGCAAGCGCTATTTGCGTGATATTAACAGCCGCAATTCATTGGCGCGTTCCTCTGCAGAACGCATAGCTGTAAATATGCCGATACAAGGCTCGGCTGCTGATTTGATAAAAATTGCAATGATTAACATTCATAATGAGTTGATAAACAAGAAATTAGAAACTAAAATGATTTTGCAAGTGCATGACGAATTGGTTTTTGATGTACCTAAAAAAGAACTCGAGATTGTAAAACCGATTATTGAACACTGCATGAAAACAGCGATGCCTAATTTGTCTGTGCCGATTGAAGTGGGCATGGGTGTGGGTGATAATTGGTTGGAAGCGCATTGATAAGAGAAAAATACCGACTAAACGATTACGATTAGTCGGTATTTTCAGTCTTTTTGTAAAAATGAGATTTGGGAATACCTACGATGTATGGGCATTGTAACGAAGCATTCCCACTAATGACATGCTGAAGAGCCATACTTGCAGCATCTTTTTGCCAAGTGCTTTTAATTTTTTCAATTAATTTATTTTCAAAATCCCTAATTTGAAATTCAACATGCCAATAATTTAAACGTGTTGGCTCATGGCTAATAGAGCTTTTCCCATGAAGTTTAAATCTACCATCAGATTCTATCCGTTCAATTTGTAGAGCATTCATTAATTTCTCTAAACTTTTGTCTTTACTTCGTACATAAGGGAAATCAATGTTGTGCAAATTTGAAATTTCAAAAAATATGGGGGTTGCTACAGAGAGTAAATTAACACATTTCCGATATTGTGAATAGAAGATTTTTTCATTATTAGTCCATATTTTTGCTGCTTCACCTACTGGATTAAATCGAATATGCTCATATTTGAATTTTCCACCTAATAAATTCATTGACATTCCAGGTATATCACCTCTTGAAATAACATCTTCTCGCATTATGCCGAATTTATTAAATACCTCTTCTTTGGGTTTGTCAGAACGTCTAACAACGATGAGTGGAATATCCACATAGAGTTTATCTATATTTATTCTTTGAACATATTGACTTTTAGGCAAAATACTAAGGGGATATTTAAGCCTTCCCGTCACCCAGAGTCTTTTACATATAAATATATCTGTTAATACCCGCAACAAGTTCATCAAGGTTTTTTATGTCGCTCAAAATGAGTTTTTTGTCTTCAAAAATACTAAATACGATTTCTTTTTCCGTTTTATCTTCATAACTTTCAAAAGATTTCGTAATCATTAGGATTTTTTTGTCCGGCAGTAATAATGTATATTTTACTGAATTGTTAGGTGTTAATTCGATTTCATAATCCTCGTAATGTATTCGAGATATAGTCTGATTTAATTTCTGAACATTCGATTTAAAATTGATTTGATTTGCTTTTATATAATGAGAATACTTATCGTACTCTTTTTGCCAAGAAATATTTAGTTGATATATTTTGTTATTTTGATTCAATTCAGAACTCGTATAGTTAGAATAAACTATTGGGTTAAAACGATTTTCCGTTTGAACAGATGGGGATTGAGACCAATATTGAGTCTGCTCTATTTTTTCGCGAGTAGCGATATTTTCTGCGTGCATGGTCTGTGATTTTAATATTAAATTATAATTTTTCTTAAAAAATTCTCTTGTAATAATGAAAAGAAGAAAGTTTTTTCTTCTGAATGTAATTTATTGATTATATCAAATAATGCATTGTCAATTGAATTAGGTAATAATTCGCTTTGAGAAACATCAATATCTATTACAGTACCTCTTTTAACCAAATTATTATGATTGATTTCAGCATTCCTAACAAGGTGTAAGAGCAGTTTAATATTATCCTTAAAAAGTTGTGTACGGAAAAGTTCATCTTCAAGTTCATAGCCTTCTACTGGTATATCAAATTCAAACTTTAACACCTTTGATAATTTTTCTGTTATGTCGAAAAAACTTACGTATCGGAGTGCAACTCTTTGAATACTTTTTATGGGAATATTATCAGATAATATTTGAAGTTTTTCTTTAATCATTGGGAAATAATTATCCCACAAGCGATATTCATTGATATTTTCAAAGGCTATAACATTATTATCTAAAAACAAGTGGTACTCCTCGCCACTAAGTATATACTCTGCTATGTACTCTAACTCTGGACGATTATTTTTTTCAACAGATAGCCCTCGTTCCCTAAGTTTTGGAAATTCTTTGATGAATTTTGGATGTAATCGAGCCAAGGTTTCTTCTCTACTTAAATCTGTAGTAAACCTTACTTCTACTGTTGAACTAAGCAAGGGGTCAGGAGAAATCTTTTTTGGTAAAATTAGGCTCATTTTAATTTTAATCTTTTTTTTTTGTCTCAAAAATAGTCTAATAACTATCAAAAGGAGAAATTAAATGAATAATTTTTTGTTAAAATATAAATAGTAATTAATTTTATATTTAAAAATATAAACTAAAAGGCGATGAAATTCTAAAAATTTGTGTAAAAATGAAGATTCAATCCTTAAATTTAAGCAAATCCTTATTCAAACAACGACTTTTTCTTTTGCTAAAATCTTAACCAAGGCTGTCCGCATTTTTTCTACCAATAAATCAACATCGTCTTCCGAAATACTGAGGGAAGAAATTTATAGAATATTTTAAAAATATTCCATAAGTATTTATCTATCAAAACCCAGTCCATAAAAATTGTCAAAGAACGACTTTAATGAATGACTATTGACAAATGACCTTTTACGGCGCAAGTCGCTCAATTCTCCAAATCCCATTCTCAAAAAAATAACAAATACGGTCGTGCAAACGGCTCGAACGTCCTTGCCAAAACTCAATCATTGTTGGCTTTAAAACATAGCCGCCCCAATGTGCAGGGCGTGGAATTTCAACGTTATCTACCCCCTCAGTATAAAACTGTTTTTTATATACATTTTCATTCTCTTCTATAACCGCACGATTGTCAATGATTTGACTCTGTGGCGAAGCCCATGCGCCGATGCGACTACCGACAGGACGGCTTTGAAAATAAGCATCAGAATCGGCTGCCGCTATTTTTTCAACAGTGCCTTCAATCCGAATTTGACGTTGCAACTCCAACCAACTGAAACACAAAGCAGCATGTGGATTGGCTGCGATTTCCATACCTTTTTTGGATTGGTAATTTGTAAAAAACACAAAACCTTGATTGTCAATGTCTTTTAACAGCACGATGCGCGCCGAAGGTTTACCGTCAGCCGTAGCGGTTGCCAAAGTCATAGCATTGGGTTCAAGTATTTCAGATATTATGGCTTCGGCAAACCATTTTTTAAATTGTTCAATGGGGTCATTCGCTACATCCGTCATGTCGAGCGATTGAAGGCTATAGTCTTGGCGTAAGTCAGCAAGTTTCATTTTTTGATAGATTTATATGTTAAAAACGACGCAAAACTAAAATAAAGAACACAGGCAAATAGATGATTTTACGCATTGTTTTTGAAAAAAACTCTTTTTTCAAGGATGAAATCCTAATTTTGCGCCAAAAACAAAGGCACGTTTTTCTACGTACAAATGTCCTTTAAAACGATTAAAGAAACACAAAAAATAATTTATCAAATTAACACATAGCCACATAGCGGTCATAGTTATTAAATTTTAAAACATTCAGAGCTATGTTTGCTATGTGACTATGTGTTAAATTACAAAATCAGTATAAATCAGTGATTTATGAAGAAAAGAACAGAAATCGGTTCGATATTAAAAGGTCAAGTGTCCCTCGATTCGCGCGTAACGGTTATGGGCTGGGTGCGTTCATTCCGCAATACACAATTTGTTGCCCTCAATGATGGTTCGTCACTCGGTACGTTACAAATCGTTGTCAATCAAGATATTACAGATGCTGAAACTTTGAAACGGATAACCGTTGGTGCCTCCCTTTGTTTTGAAGGACAATTGGTTGCCTCGCAAGGAAAGGGTCAAACGGTGGAATTAATTGCTGAAACCATCGAAATTTTTGGCGATTGCGACCCCTCAGTATATCCGCTGCAACCGAAGAAACACAGTCTTGAATTCCTTCGTGAGATCGCTCATTTGCGCCCACGCACCAACACTTTTGGGGCGGTTTTGCGTCTGCGTCATCATACGGCTTTCGCGATTCACAAGTTTTTTAACGATAAAGGTTTTTTCTATATGCACTCGCCCATCATCACGGCGAGTGATGCGGAAGGGGCGGGTGAAATGTTCCGCGTCACGACTTTAGACCCTAAAAATCCGCCGCTTACTGAGGGGGGGGATGTGGATTATGCAAAAGACTTCTTTGGACGTGCTGCCAATTTGACGGTTTCAGGGCAGCTTGAAGGCGAATTGGCGGCGATGGCTTTGTCCAAAATTTATACATTTGGACCTACGTTTAGGGCTGAAAACTCAAATACATCGCGCCATTTAGCCGAGTTTTGGATGATTGAACCCGAAGTCGCTTTCGCAGATTTGGAAGATAATATGGACTTAGCGGAGGCGATGTTGAAATATTGTATTCAATATTGCTTGGAAAACTGCCGCGAAGACTTAGATTTCCTTGCGGGTCGTTTGGCTGATGAGGAAAAACAAAAGCCACAAGCAGAACGCTCGGAAATGGGCTTAATCGAAAAGTTGGAATTCGTTTTAGCACATTCATTTGAGCGTTTGAATTATACCGATGCAGTAGAAATTTTAGTGCATTCAAGCCACAACAAAAAAGGGAAATTCAAATTCCCGATTGAATGGGGAACGGATTTGCAGTCGGAACATGAGCGTTATTTGGTTGAGAAACACTTCAAAAAGCCTGTTATTCTCATCAATTATCCGAAACACATCAAGGCGTTTTATATGCGTCAAAATGAGGATGGTAAAACAGTGGCGGCGATGGATATTTTGTTTCCAGGCATCGGTGAAATCATCGGTGGCTCACAACGGGAAGAGCGTTTGGATAAATTGACGCAACGCATGGCAGAAATGCACATTCCGGAAGCTGAAATGTATTGGTTTTTGGATACCCGCCGTTTTGGTACGTGTCCTCACGCCGGATATGGCTTAGGTTTCGAGCGTTTGGTGCAATTTCTAACAGGTATGGGCAATATCAGAGATGTGATTCCTTTCCCGCGTTATCCCGGTAGTGCGGAGTTTTAAGATATGAAAAAACGAGTGGCGGTTTCTGTCGCTCGTTTTTTTTAGGTTTACCTCACGTTATTCATCACTCGCGGTTCTTCAACAAATCCCGCCATTTATCCCATTGCCGTTCCACCACCCGTCTGTCCCTTAAATTGCTGCGTTGGCATTCGTAGATTCAAGGAAAACTTAGCATCCATTTATCGCCCGAATAGCGATAATTTGCGCCTTTAAAAATCGATGATATATGAAATCAACCATACGCAGTCGCTTCCTTTCGGGCGTTTTTATCCTCATTTTAGCCAATATTGGATTTTCCTCCAAAGCCGTTATCATCAAACTGATGTATCGCTATCAGGTAGATACGATTTCCGTTATCGCTTTGCGGATGCTTATTTCGTTACCGTTTTATGTGGTCATTGCCCTGTGGCTCAATCAAAGAGGGAAAAATGTTCGATTGACTTTACGCGAATGGTTGGTAATCAGTGGCTTAGGTATTTTGAGCTATTATGTATCGAGTATGCTTGATTTTTTGGGTTTGCAATACGTTACCGCTGGGGTTGAGCGGTTGACTCTTTATTTATATCCGACAATCGTCCTTATTTTATCCGCTGTTTTTTTAAAAAAGAAAATTACCCCCCCTCAGTATATAGCCCTTGGATTGACCTATTTGGGCGTTATTTTGGCATTTGTTGCTGAAAATGGCGTGGGTCAGCAGCAAAATGTTTGGTTGGGTGGCGCATTGGTTTTTTCAGCCGCATGTACCTATTCTGTTTACGTCGTTTTGACGGGCGAATATGTGCATAAAATTGGTTCTGCTAAATTCACTTGTTATGCGATGATGGCAGCGACAGCACCCGCTCTCATCCAATCAACAATACACAATCATATGGATATTTTTCATTTTACAACGCCTGTTTATACCCTTGCGATGTGGATGGTTTTGATAGCGACTGTGATGCCCACTTTCCTCATCGTTGAAGGCATTCGGCTCGTGGGTGCGAACAATTCAGGCATCATCGGAGCAGTGGGTCCCGTTTCCATGATAGTTTTAGCCAATATATATTTAGATGAAAAGGTAACAGTTATGCAATTGGTTGGCACTGCCATTGTTTTGGCGGGTGTATTTTTGATAACTTGGAAAGGCAAATCCTAAAAGTTTTTTAATTTTACATAAAAATATGATGCAAAACTTCATACGCCGTTGGCGCGCCACATGGCAACCCGATATGTATCACGGTTGGGGACGCTCAAAAAGCTATTTCGAGGGTTGGTACTTCAAAATCGTTGACGCTACTGAGGGGTCAGCTTTTGCGTTTATTCCAGGCATTTCGATGGGACAAAATGGTGAGCAACATGCCTTTATCCAAGTCCTCGACGGCAAACGGTGTACGGCAGAGTATATTCGTTTTGATGCAGATGCTTTTAAGCCTTCTGAAGAGAATTTTGATATACAACTCGGTGGTAATCAATTTTCTGCAAAACAAATGACGCTTCATTTGCCCAATATCAAAGGACAATTGACTTTTGAAAACACAACACCTTGGCCCAAATTGTTGGGCGCACCTGGCATCATGGGTTGGTATTCGTTTGTGCCGTTTATGGAGTGTTATCATAATATTGTGAGTCTCAATCATACGATAACTGGCAGTTTAAACATCAATGGTCAGCATGTAAATTTTACGGGCGGAAAAGGCTATATCGAAAAAGATTGGGGCGAGTCGTTCCCACGTGGTTGGATTTGGTTGCAAACGAATCATTTTGATGATGAAAATATGTCATTGTTTGCTTCTGTTGCCCATATTCCCTTCTTAGGCAGTCATTTTATTGGCTATATCGTTGCCTTTTTGTTTCGAGGTAAATTGTATCGTTTTGCCACTTATACAGGTGCAAAAATGACAGTGCAAATGGTTGATAATCAAGTATTTCTACGTTTTAAAGACAGTAAAAATCAATTAGATATTACGGCAACGAAAGCAGGTACAGGCAGCCTTGTGGCACCGCTACATGGCGATATGACGGGCAAAGTCAATGAAAGCTTACAAGCGGTCATCGATGTTAAATTTTATGAAAGTGGAAAACTTATATTTAAAGGACAAGGACGCAACGCAGGTCTAGAAGCGGCTGGCGAAGTTGATGTGTTATTAAGCAATTAGGAATTAAAATAATGCCTAATCAAAGTGCTGATCCCGATACATACATTTTGCTCAAAGTCGGTGCAATGCTACCACCTTCTGGTTCAAGTGTTACAGCAAAGGCTTCGGCGTGGTCAAATGCCTTCATCTGCTGAACAGCCGTAATATCATAAAGGAAAACACCGCCATCAACAGGCTTTTTATCTACGATAGCCCAGAGTTGATATTGCGTTCCTTTGGGTGGCTCAGGTAAGTTTTGAATAGACAATAAAGTGGCTTTTTCAGTCGGATTCCAATACACTAAAACTTTTGCTGATGGGGCAATGGGTAAACCATTCATATTTATTTCTTGTGTATTGGCACCTCGCAAAATATCTAATTTATATTCTAACTGAACGATAACCTTTTGATTTTCAACGTTTTTTGCATTTTCCGCAGTGCAATCAGTTAACGCTTTTTTATTATTCATATTTTGAAAAAACAAAACAATAGCCATGACAGAAGCAGCAGCAGCTAACCAAGTCGTCCAAGACAATCGGATACTGAGGGGTGATGTGGATGTATCAGGAAGGGCTGATGACGACGATGAAGGAAATGAAACTGATTCTGTTTTTATTTTTTCTAAAACGGCATCTTTTAATTCTGGTTTGGGTTCAATAGCATAAACCTGGGCATATTGTTGGAGCGCGTCTTGAATCTTCTCTATTTCCATAACAATTTCAGGATGCTCACCGGTAAGTGCTTCTACTTGTGCCGCTTCATCTGAGGGCAGAGCGTTCATCACATACAGTTCGATGATGCCAGATTCGATGATTTCCTGAATATTCATTTTTTTATTTCTAATTAAAAAATTCTCTTAAACGTATTATAGCTGTCCTTACACGTGTCTTTACAGTTCCGAGCGGAATACTGAGCGCATCTGCAGCCTCCGATTGTGTATAACCTTGAAAATAAATCAAATCAATGAGGTCTTTATATTCTGGCGAAAGTTTTTCAGCCAGCTCTCGCATGTCTATAGTTTCGGGATTGATTGACGAACTTTTTTGCGTATCAATTGTATTTACGACATTTTCCAGTGGCTGGTTTTGGCGTTTAAAATCTTTCTGCCGCGTGGCATCAATAGCTGAATTGCGTGCAATATTAATGAGCCACGTAAAAAGTCGCCCTTTTGACATGTCATAGCTCTCTATATTCCGCCAAACCTTTGTGAAAGTATCTTGCAAAACCTCTTCTGCAATTTCTTGAGAATGGACAACGCGTAAAATAGTACCAAACAACGCTCCCGAGTATTTGTCATACAACAAAGACATACCATTCGTCTCTCTAAGGCGAAGTAATTCGATGATTTTTTCATCGGTAGAGCGAGGAGTTGTGTATTTATTCACGTTGCGTTTTTATATTAAGTGGCAGCAAAGAAACGTTTATTTTGATATAAAACGAACAGTTTTGCCTATAAAATAGTTAGTAAAAGTTTTTTTTAGCTTCGAAGCAGCAAATCTTAACAAATCTTTATTATCAACTGTTTAAAAATTTTAGTTAAAATATAGAGAGAATAATACCGATAAAAGCATTTTACATTATGGCGACAGAAAAATCTACTGTTTTTTCAAAATCTTTGGCGAAACGCTTGAATAAATTGAAATTAGGAGAAACTACTTTCGATTATGCTTCTATAGAATAAACTCTTTCAAGGAAGGAAGTCTTTGTGGGGTCTCTACAGCCATTGATAGACTGCAGCACATTCTTTAAATTCACCACCGATAAGCGCGATGATTGAGTGATTTCTTTATCGCATTGTTTTATAGTTTCCATAAAAATGTACGGCAAAAGTAGGTTGATTTGAATCCTCAATTGTTACATAATCTTAGACGATAGTTATATAATACATTCATTCGCTTACTAATTTGCCTGTTGGCAAAAGGTATTTTCACAATCATAACATAAATATCAAGCAAAAAAGTGATAAACAGTGCATAACATATTTTAAAACAGTGTCTAAAACTTAACCTTCAAAAACTCGAAACCGGAGCGTGCGGGCATAAGACTAACTGCTTCCGCATTTTCTGCCATGATATAATATTCCAAAGCCGTTTTGTTATCCATAATAACAGCAAAAATGCCATCGCCCGTTGCCTCGTCATTGTGGTTGCCATCATCAAACATCTGTAAATACCGATACGGTTGTTTGGCATCTTCTCGGACGCAACAAAAAGCCCTTGCTACGCCTGTTATTTTAACTTTTATGGTCAATTTATCTTCTGATACTGAGGGGGTCGGGGTCGTCTCAATTTTTGGTGGAACACGTAAAATGAGTGGATGGGTTTTCAAAAACTCAATCCTTTTAACCATTAATTCTTCAATGCCCATGATTTTTGAATCGCCTGAACCAACGGATTGCGTCAGATTTTTTTTGAATTCATCATAGCTATAATGTTTATTTTTATCATTATTTACTTGATTGTCAATAGTTTGCATCAATTCTTTAGCACGTTGGGCATATTTGCCATTGACAAACCAATCATCAAGAATGGTGCGAATATGGGCAATGTAAATTTTACGATAAGTTTCGTTTTTCAAAATTTGAGAAATCAATGGACGTTTCGGATTGTCTATATCTTTCAACGGTTGGTAGGTTTGCATTTGCTCGATACTGAGCGGTGCAACAGCAGAAGATTCTGACATAAAGCCGCCAAATGACAAGTTCAAATCCCAAATAATCGGTGTGAATCGCCCGTCAGCCGTGCGACAGAGGTAGTAATTATGCGATAAAAGACCATTATAACTGTCTAAATTGCCCATAATATTGTTCAAAGCCAGCATCCAAAGGGCTTGGTCAACATTAAAAACACGCTCTAATTTTTCAGGTTCTTGATTCAGAATTCTGACAAAATCAATAAACTCATGCCACGAGCCTTCTTTATCTATTTCGTAAACAGAGGTGTAACACGTTGAGTCGTCCCCCATATACATCAACGACGCTTTGTCTCCTTTTGGGCATTTTTCAGGTATCTTGACTGTCCATTCAGGATCGCATTTGATAAGATACCCCTCAGTAGTCATTCGATTTTTGACAAAATGGTCGTCAATGGACTCTACATTGGAGTAAAAACCTTGCAATTTGTCATTGACATACACCCTTGCAAAATTGGCTTTTGGGGCGGGCATATACGTTCCGATGATTTCATAACTCAAAGCTTCACGTATAAAACTGGCATCTTTACTGATGTTTGAGAGTTTTAAAGTCTGGTATTTGCCTTCTAATAATTGGCTTTTTTGCAACTTTATATTAAAGGGTAATTTTTTAACACCTCTTTTTCGTGTACCAAAATAAGAAGAATTGCCTTTATATCGCACACCCGCATTCTCAAATTTTTGCCCTTCAATAACAACCGTACCCGTCAAACGCGCATCGCTGTTAGCCCGTTTGGTAGAGTCCAGGAATTTGTCCCACTCGTCTGTCGGAAAGGTCATTCTTATTTCTCGAATTCCTGCTGTTTTATAAAAATTTTGGGAAAAAATTTGCGTATAAACAGTTGATAAGCAAATAATTATAAGGATTTTAACTTTCATAAGACCCCTCAGTATTTTGGTTAAAAATCGGATTTTAGCACTAAAAAACTACTCTTCACGCGTCACCGAAGCCACGCGCATCGCCCTTGAAGCGGCAGGTAAAGAGGCAATCATGCCAATAGAAATGACGGTTATGGCGACAATTATAAAATCTGTAACTTTTAAAGCCACAGGATAGCGGTCAGTTGCAAAGCCAGGCGGCAGAGGCACCAGACCACCCTCTGCATAAACGTGATAAAAATATAAACCCATGGCGATGATAAAACCACCTAGCAACCCAGTCAAACACATCAACAGCCCTTCGTTGAGGAAAATATTGCGAATCATTTTTTCCGTTGCGCCCATACTTTTAAGTATTGTAATGTCTTGTTGTTTTTCTAAAACAATCATCCACAATGCGCCTACCATATTAAATGCCACCAATAGTATTGTTAAACCCAAAATAGCGTAACTCATCCATTTTTCGACATTCATCACTTTCATAAAGGCTTCGTCTTGTTGGTAACGGTCTTTGACCGTATATCCATCGCCCATGATGCGCCGAATATCGGCGAGGGTTTGTTTGGCATCAGCGTCTGGCTTAAGTTTTAATTCATAAGCAGATACCTCGTCGGGTGCATCGAGCAGGTCACGCATAAAACCTAAATTCGTCAGAACATATTGATTATCAAACTCTGTTTGAATCACAAAAGCACCTTTGGGATATAAAAACCGCTTCGTGAAAGGTTGGCTGAATGCGCCGCTGCCGCCCTCGCGTTTGGGCATATAAATACTGAGGGGGGTCGAAAAACTCGATTCATACACGCCAAGTTGATTCCGCATCCCGCCGCCCAAAACCGCATAATCAGCTTGTTCGTCAATCAGCAAATATTGTCCTTCACGGATGGTCGTATCGATGTGATTTATTCTATGAAAATTGTCGTCAACGCCTTTCAGAGTACCGAAGGCTTGAGATTTATCGTATTCAAAAAAAGCGATTTCTTCTAAGGTTTCAGAAAGTAGAGCAACATCTTTAATCTGACGTAACTGATTGATTTTGAAGGTATCTGTAACAAATGTCTTACCTTTTGTCGCTGTGATTTTAACATCAGGATTGAAATTGGACATCATGCCCATAATGAGTTTTTCAAACCCATTGAATACCGCCAAAACAAGCACCAATGCAGCCGTGCCCAATGCCAAACCAAAGACCGAAATGCCTGTAATGACGTTGATGGCATTCGTTGATTTTTTTGCAAAAAGGTAACGACGAGCTATTTTTAGTGCAAGGTTCATGTGTAATATGTTGATTATCAATAATCTTGTTCAATTCTACCATTTTCAAGAATCTCAAATCGATGCGTTTTGGTTGCATTGGGGTCAAAATCCCCCCCCTCAGTAATCGCGCCTATTGCGACAAAAATTGTTAATTTTTCATCTATCGTGGCTAATGTATGCAGCACTTCGTCGCCCGTTACTTTAGTCCCACCAATAGCTTTTTTGTCAATCATATTGCCATCGCTGCTGTATGTTGCCAACACATAATCGTATTGCATCAACGCCGCTTTCCAATACACAAGGGCTTGATATGCTTGTTTTGGCTCTTTTGGTAGGCTAAAACAAGCGATATATTCTGTAAATTCATCTACTACCACCGCTTCATAACGCGATATAAAATCCGCAATCATCGTATCTGACAAAGGCAAATTATGCTCAAAATCATGATGTGAATCTTCACGTATCGTAATCGGCAAAGCTATTTTTGGAAATTTCTCTACGAAACCATCGAATTTTACTTTATCAGTCATATTTTTAAAATTGTCATTGGTCATTTGCTAAATTGTAAATTCTTAATTCAGTTAGTTTGCTCATAAAATAATGTTTACAATTATAAAAATAAGTTTCAAGTCAACGGCCATTGGCATAATAACTAATGACACAATGACCAATGACTAATTTTAAACACCAAATTCTAAACCATCATAAGCCCATTTTAGATAAATAGAGCCCCATGTAAAACCGCCGCCGAAGGCAGTGAGCATTAAATTGTCGCCTCGTTTGAGTTGATTTTCATAATCCCAAAGACAAAGCGGTAGAGTTCCTGCTGTCGTATTACCGTAACGGTGAATGTTAACCATTATTTTTTCAATTGGTGCGCCTGACATGTCGGCAACTGCTTGAATGATGCGCTTATTTGCTTGATGTGGCACGACCCAATCAATATCATCAATGGTGATATTATTGCGTTTCAGCACTTCATTCATAGTACCTGACATCCCTTTGACAGCTGCTTTGAAGACAGGTTGACCTTCTTGATAGGCAAAATGTTGTCGTTTATCAACCGTTTCATGCGATGCTGGGAGAGAAGAACCACCTGCTTTCATGTGTAAATACGCACGACCCGCGCCGTCCCCTTTCAGTACGCCATCAATGACACCGAGACCGTCTTTTGTAGGTTCGAGCATAACTGCACCTGCGCCATCACCAAAAATAATACACGTCGTGCGGTCGGTGTAGTCCACAATACTAGACATCATATCCGCACCGACCACAATCACTTTTTTATGCATACCTGTTTCAATGAACTTAGCACCAGTCATCAAGGCATACAAAAAACCCGAACACGCCGCATTGATATCATACGCCCAAGCGTTTTTGATACCTGCTTTGTCGCAAATGGTATTTGCCGTATCTGGAAAGTGCATATCAGGCGTGACAGTTGCGCAAATAAGCAATTCGACTTCTTCGGGCTTTGTATCCGTTTTTGCTAAAAGCCCTTTAACTGCTTCGGCGCCCATATCGGAGGTTGCCCAACCTGGTGTTTTGAGAATATGCCGTTCTTTAATACCTGTTCTACTTGTAATCCACTCGTCAGTCGTTTCTACAATTTTTTCAAGTTCGGCGTTTGTCAATATGTAATCAGGGACGTATCCGCTCACACCTGTAATGGCTGCATGAAGTTTAGTCATTGCTTCTTTAATGTTTGATTTTTCAAATATCCCCTTCAAAAAAGGATATTTATTAAAAAATATATCCTGTTGCCCCCCAGTATAAAGAGGTGTTTTTGAACCACAAAGTTAAAAAACGAAAACGGTATTTTATGACTAAATAGGAAAGAGTGAGAAAACCTTTTGGAAGGGCATAAAAAAGAGGGCAAGTTTTAATCACTGCCCTCCCCAAACTATTACAAACAAAACCAACTAAAACCAGGGAATCTTATCCTGTCTTTTCTAATTCTTCGTCTTTGTGAATTATTTGAATCTGTTACAAAAGAACGTTTTTCAATTCACACTTGCACCGCTAACAGGATAGTTTAACATATCGTTTGGAATTCATTAATGTTGTATTAGAATTTGATAAATATTTTTTCAAAAAAAGCCGTCCTGAAATCAATCAGGACAGCCCCAACAACAAACTTATAATCCCATGAACATAAATTCTTATAGTCGAATATTAGACTTTTATTTTTAATGCGAAAACGAAATTTCGCTTGATTAGACGTAATTTTCAGTAAAAGTATTTGACAAAGCAAGAACATTAACACCTTATTAACTAATCCTTAAACTGTGACAACGTTTTGATTCATTTGCTTTAACATACAATAATATATAAACACTTTTTAGCCGTTTTTAGTTCAATAAACCATATATTCTTTTGAAAAAATGATGTTTCAAATGTTTTAATTTATACCTATTCAAATTCAATAATATAACGATGGCAAAGGAAAGTATGTTTTAATTCCTTCGATATTATTACAAAATTTTGACTTTTCTTCGCTGTTGAAGGCTTGATAATTAATGATATTAATAAGCAAAAGCGCCTACATTTTCGAAATGTAAAACACTCAAAATAGTTTGCCCCGTACCTTTCAATGTCTCTTTGTCAATGACTTTCATATCATCATTATGGGTGTGCCAGTATTTGCCAAAATAGGTATCCGTTGGATGATTGATGATGTCAATAGTCGGTATTTTAGCCAACGTATTCACAAAATAGTGGTCATCAAGGATAGGACCACGAGATGCTTCATCAACAAAAAGTTGTGTATAACCCAAATAACGACCGACACGCCAAACTTTTTCAACAGTTTGCGAAGCAAATTTCATAGAGTAAGCCTCTTTTGTAAAACGTGCATTGCGCGCACCTACCATATCGAGGTTGATACCATATTTAGCCGTATAACCCGCCACGTGCAAGTTTTTTGCCCAATGTTGAGACCCCAAACACCATGTCCCTTCTTTATTTTCTTTATCGGCTTCACCATAGTCTTCTGCATCGAATAAAATGACATCAACGCCAATTTTACTGAGGGGGGTCTGTTGCAACTGTCTTGCGATTTCTAACAACATACCTATCGCTGAACCGCTGTCGTCTGCACCCAAAATGGGTTCATTTTTCTTTGTTGTATCTTGATCAGCAAACGGGCGAGAATCCCAATGCGCTGAAAGCAAAATGCGATTCGTCGCTGAGAGGTTTGTACGAGCAATAATATTGACCGCATCATGGGTCTTGCCATCATAGGTTTTGGCTTTGAAAGGCTGCTCAATGATGTCTGCGCCATATTTTTTAAATTCTGCAACAATCCATGCCTGCACCTTTTTTGCATTCGCCGAACCTGTTACCCGCGTACCGAATGAAACAACTTTTTCGGTATTCGCATAAGCCGAATCAGAATTGAATTTTGGTATAACAATATCGGGCAAAGGCTTTTCTGTCACTGTATTGTTCGTATTGTCATCATTGCTGCAAACAAGCGGCAACAATGTCGTACCGACGAAAGCGAGCAAGAGGATGCCAATAATCCATTTCATATTATTTCTGACCATAATTTTTATGTATTTAAGTAAAAACACATAGCCACAAAGCGCTCATAGATAATTGATTTTCAATACTATGCGCGCTATTTAGCTATGTGTTTAAGATTAGTTTATTGTATTTTTATTCCTTCGTCCAAGTCGTTCCATCTTTCCCATCTTTCAACTGAATACCAGCCACTTTCAAACCATCTCTAATTTTATCCGATGTTCCCCAATCCTTTGTCGTTCGCGCTTGTGCGCGCAAGTCAATGACCAATTGCATAACGCCGTCGAGGCTTGATTGCCCATTTTCACCATGAGCCGATTCGTCTTTTAAGCCAAAGATTATAAATATGAACTCGTTAAACAATTGCTTCAAACGCGCAAGAGACCTCTCAGTAATTTGAGCCAAATCAAGCTGTCCGCCCTTGAATGCATTGATTTTTGAGCATAATTCAAACAAACGAGACAAGGCACGCGGTGCGTTAAAGTCATCATTCATATCATCTAATGCGCTGTCTATCAATGCATTGATTTCTTTATCTACATCTGTTGCACGCCCGCCTTTTAACGTTAAGGTTTGCAAAATCTTATATGACTCCATCAATCGTTTATAGCCTTTTTCAGCCGCTTGCAACGCATCGTCTGTAATGTCGAGCGTCGAACGATAATGGGCTTGAAGCATGAAAAAACGAACCACCATCGGCGAATAACCTTTCGTAACGTGTTCAGAATCACCTATAAATAGTTCTGGGGGTGAAATGGTATTGCCATCCGATTTCGACATTTTTTTACCATTTAACAACAGCATATTAGCGTGTATCCACAATTTTGCGCCACTGTGGTTGCAAGCCCCAACGTTTTGTGCAATTTCGTTTTCGTGGTGCGGAAACTTTAAATCATTGCCGCCTCCGTGAATGTCAAATGTTTCGCCCAAATACTTACGGCTCATAGCCGAACATTCTAAATGCCAACCTGGGAAACCGATTGACCACGGCGAACGCCAACGCATCAGGTGTTCAGGCGAAGCCTTCATCCAAAGCGCAAAATCAGCTGGATGGCGTTTTTCGTCTTGCTTTTTAAGATTATCCCGCGTTTCTGTCAATAAATCCTCGACGATGCGACCCGACAAATGACCATAAACGCCTTTGACTTGAATGAATTTCGGCACATCAAAATAGACCGAGCCATTGGCTTCGTAGCCAAAA
Organism: Saprospiraceae bacterium; assembly: GCA_043744455.1. Taxonomy (GTDB): domain Bacteria; phylum Bacteroidota; class Bacteroidia; order Chitinophagales; family Saprospiraceae; genus JAAFJT01. Next base: position 36,394 of record JAYTUQ010000051.1, read on the forward strand.
CCATTTTTGACAATTTCTTCGACCATTTCGATTTGTTCGGGAATATGTCCTGTAGCACGCGGCTCGATAGACGGCGGTAAGGCATTAAAAATACGCATCATATCGTGGAAACCATTGGTGTATTTTTCAGCGACTTCCATCGGTTCGAGTTGCTCAAGTCGTGCGCCTTTTGCCATGCGGTCTTCGCCATCGTCGAGCAAATGCCCCACATCGGTGACGTTTCTGACGTAGCGGACTTTATAGCCCACATATTG